>JAVBMO010000012.1:0-11152 GCA_031552355.1 Bacteroidales bacterium
ATTCTCTCCTGCTGTTAAATTCAAAATTTCTCTGTGGCTCTCTGTGTCGATGCGACGGCTGTTCAATTCAAAATTAAGAATTCAAAATTCAAAATTTGTCTGAGGCTGTTCAATTCCTAATTCAACGAGCCTGCAATTTTAAGAAAAAACGTACCTTTGCGGTATAATGAAAAATGAATAATTAGGAATTAAGCATGTTTTTTAACAATGAACAATGACGTACGAATGATGATTGGCGTTACTACCTTTTGGGTTCAAGTCTTAATTTCTAATTTCGTAATTTTAAATTTAAACAGTTTCAAAGAATGAAGAATCACTTTCAACTAAGGAATTTAGTACTATTTGTTTTTATTTTTTCTGCTTTCTTTTCGCAGGCTCAGCGTGCCCGGAGTTTTTCCGGCGATGTTACCACCTTTGCCGCAGAAATACAGGCGTTTTACAAAACAGATAAAAATCTGGACAAGGATCAACTGAAGCAATACGAAGCTTTGGTTTTGGAATATGATGGCGTTTTTCAACGTGCCGACATTGACCAAAAGGCAACCATCATGGATATTTCCAACCTGTTGTTGCAATACAGGGTTCGCCCCATGCCCGAATTTTACAATTTCCTGAAAGTGCAAATAGCCCTGAGCAAAAGTTCACAAAGTGCCGAAAGTATCGACGCTTGGTACAACGGTATTTTGTTGGTTCTGAAAACCAAGAAAATGCCCCTTTTCAACGATGCTATTGAAAGCACCGAAAGCCTTTTGTCTGGAAATAGTTTCTACGATTCCCGTACTGCGCGCTGGTCTTCTTCTTCCGATGAATATTATTTCCGCGCCGGCGAAACGTTGGAAATTGTTTTCGACACGCCCATGGATTTAACCTACAGCTCAAAACTCGACAGCAACTACATAAAAGGGACCAAAGGCGTTTTTTACCCTGCCACAAAGGATTGGGTGGGCAAAGGTGGGAAAATTTTCTGGGAAAGGACCGGATTGGCTGAAAACGAATGTTGGGCAGAATTGAAAGACTATAAAGTGGATGCCAAATTCACCAAATTCACCATAGATTCCGTGGTTTTTGTGAATGCAAAATACTTTAAAAAACCGCTCTATGGAAAGCTGATTGAAGATATTGGCGTGGCCATGGCTCCCGAAAAATACAGCTATCCGCGTTTTCGCTCTTATGAAAAGGAATTTACCTTGCCCAATATTTTTGCCAATATAGACTACACCGGCGGCTTTTCCATGAATGGCGCCAAATTTATTGCTTCCGGAGTCGATAAAGAGTACGTCTATATTACTATTATGAAGAATAAAAAACCTTTCATGAAATTGGAAGGGAAGACTTTTTACATTACCGAAGACCGCATTACGTCGAGCTCTGTGGCGGCAACCATTTATGTGGGTTCTGATTCCATTTTCAATGCAGGGCTGCAATTCAAATATCTTAAAGACGGCAATGATGTAAGCCTGTTGAATGCTTCGGACCGGAATTTCTACAGCCCTTTTGAAAATTCGTACCACAAACTGGATATGTATTGCAACTATATTTCGTGGCAAATGAATTCCGACAGCATGACCTTTTCCGATGTAAAGGGAACTGTGGAATCGAGCGCCATTTTCGAATCCGAGAAATATTTTTCGGCAAGGCGTTATAACGAAATCAGGGGAATTGACAATCAAAATCCTTTGGACAGAGTACGCAACTATTGCCTGATGCGCAAAACCACTCATTTTTACATTGACGAATTTGCCACTTACTTGCGTTACGACATTATTCAAACCAAGTCGTTGTTGCACGGATTGGCAAAATATGGCTTTGTCAATGTCAACAACGAAGATGATATGGTTTATGTGAAAAACAAATTGTTCGACTTTGCAAAATCCAACCTCAAAGCCATAGATTACGACGCTATTACATTGATTTCGGCCACAAACAACAACCACAATGCCAGCCTGAACTTGAAGAACTTTGATTTGGAATTGTATGGTGTGAGCAAGTTTTTGCTCAGCGACACGCACAATGTTGTCATTGCGCCAAAAGACGAAACTTTGATTGTGAAAAAGAACCGCGATTTGTTTTTCGACGGGCGCATTTTGGCCGGCCGTTTCGATATGATTGCCCGCAAATGTTATTTTGATTACAACCAGTTCAAGATAGATTTGCCGGCCATCGATTCCTTGAAGTTTTTTGTTACTTCTTTCCACGATGATGCAGCGCTTATACGCATCCGCACAGCTTTGCAGGATATCAAAGGTGAATTGCTTATCGACAAAGGCGACAACAAAGCCAGTTTGAAACCCATGGACGAATATCCGATTTTCAACAGTTTGGATTACAGCTATGCCTACTACAGCGCACCCACCATACAGGAAGGCGTTTACGATAACAAACGGTTCTATTATAAGTTGGAACCATTTACCATCAAGCGTTTGTTTAAGTTTAAAACCGACAGCCTGATGTTTGCCGGAAAATTAGTTTCCGCAGGCATTTTCCCCGACCTCAACGAGCCTTTGAAAGTGCAGCAAGACTATTCTTTAGGTTTTATTATGAACACTCCTGCCCAAGGCTTGCCGCTTTACGGCGGAAAAGGCCAGTATAAGCAAACCATTGATTTGAGCAACAAAGGCCTGCTCGGACGTGGCGAAGTTCAATACCTGGCTTCCTACACCAAATCCAAAGACATTGTTTTTATGCCTGACACCATGAAAGCAATTACCGATACATTCTATATTAGAGAAGATTATGCCGGTGGCGATTTCCCCGACACCAAAGTGGGACGGATTGTTCAAAAATGGTATCCGTACAAAGATGAAATGCACTTGTTTCAGGACAAAAATCCGTTTAATATGTATGGAAACAAAATGGATATGAACGGGCATTTGGTGCTTACGCCCAAAGGCTTGAAAGGTGCCGGAGTTTCCAAATTGGATGTGGCTGATATTTCTTCCGATGGTTTCACTTTCAGGAAAACAGCTTACCAGGCAGATTCTTCGGATTTTAAATTAAAATCTGAAGACAACAAAGCTTTAGTTTTTAATGGAAAAAACCTGAAAGCCAAAATAGATATGCAAACCCGCCAAGGGGAATTTGTGTCTAACGATTCCATTTCTCAAATTACTTTGGATGTAATTCAGTACAGGACTTTTGCCAATAAATTCATTTGGAAAATGGACAAGGCCGAACTGGCTTTGCAAAATACCAAAAGCGTTCAACCTTTGAATATTGCCACGGCCGACATTACCAAATTGCTGTCAATGCCAATGCCGGGTGCGGAATATGTTTCTTTGCATCCGCAGCAAAACAAGTTGAATTTCTTTGCCACCACCGGAAATTTTAAATACAAGGAAAATGTATTGAATGCCGATGAGGTACATTTGATTCGTGTGGCCGATGCCGCCATTGCGCCTGATAACAAAAAGGTGACTGTTCGCGCACAAGCGCAAATGGATAAAATTGCCAAAGCCAAAATTTTGGCCGATACCAACCAAAAATTCCATTTGTTTTATAATTCCGAAGTGCAGATTTCCGGTAAAAACAGCTATTTGGCTTCCGGCACAACCGATTATATTGACGAAAATAAAACCAAGCGGCCTATTTTCTTTGCCGAAATCAAGCCGAATGCGGCTTTGGTTACCGAAGCACACGCCCATATTACCGATTCGCTTAATTTCTTGTTGAGTCCGGCTTTTGGCTTCAAAGGCGAAGTGATTGCTCAGGGAAATCAAAAATATTACACCTTTAAAGGAGGTGTTCAGTTGAAACACAAATGTTTTGCTCAGGGCGAATCTTTGGCATGGACCAAATTCCAGGCCGTTATTGTGCCCGATTCAATCTATATTCCAATTCCCGAAGTTCCCAGCGAATTTAACGGGCAACGGGTCACCGCGTCCATTTTGTTCGACAAAAAAGATTTGCGCCCCTATGCCGCATTCTTGACTCAGGACAAGGCTGTGGACAATGAATTTATTTCGGCAAACGGATATTTGACTTTCAACAAAAAGACAAACGAATACCGCATCGGTGGTTTTGAAAAAATCAGAAACCCTGAAGAGGGAAGCGGCAATATGCTTACCCTGAACCAAACCACTTGCGATGTGAAAGCCGATGGAAAATTGAAATTTGAATTCCGCCAAGACCATACTAAAATGCTTACAGACGGCGCTGTGAAAATAAACAATGTCAAAGGTGAATGTGATATGAATTTGATGGTGGGATTGAATTTCCCGTTTGCTCAAAAGGCTTTGGATTTCATGAACCAAAACATTCAGGACGATTTGGGTCTGGAAACAATGAACTATGATGACCCCAAAATTAAAAAGGCTCTCAAGGAACGTTTGGGTGAACAAAAAGGCACTGAAGCTGCTGAGGAACTTTTGTCGATGGGCGCCTTTAAGAAATTCCCAAACGAATTGGATTATACCATTTTGATAGACAATGTCCGCCTGAAATACAATCCCGATCCGCGCGTGGGTTATACTTATTCGGGAACCATTGGCGTTTGGAAAACCGGCTCAATGCAACAATACCGCAAAATGCGCGGTGGAGTTCAAATCCGCCGTTACCGTGGCGCTTCCACTTTGAATATTTATTTGGAAGTAACTCCCGATGAATGGTATTTCTTCTCTTACGAGGAAGTGGGCAAGAAAAGTACTTTGCGCGCTTCTTCAAATTTGGAAGAATTCAACGATATGATAAAGGAAATTCCTTCAGACCAAAGACAAATTGCAGGAAAAGACAACAAAGGGACTTACACTTATGGGCCTGTGATGTTTGCACAAAAAGACAATTTCATAAGAACCATTCAAGGTTTGAAAACTGATGAAGTTTTGGAAGACGAAGGCGAAGAGGAAGAAGTGATTGAAGAAGCTGCACCCAAAAGCAATGTAACGCCGGAAACACAAAAGAAAGAACCAGTAGACGAAGAAGAAACGGATTACGAAGAATAGAATATTTTCTTGGAATAGAAAAATTAGCGTAATTTTGTTTTCAAGAGATAAAACATATTTGCAATCTAAAACCTTGTTTTTGAAGAAATGGAAAACATAGAAATCGTTTTAATGATTACAGGAGCCGTTGTGGCTTATTTGTTAGGTTCAATTGTAAATTCCGTTTGGATTGGAAAAGCTTTTTACGGCATCGATGTAAGAACCGTTGGAAGTAAAAACGCCGGTGCAACCAATACCATCAGGACATTGGGCACAAAACCCGGTATGGCCGTTTTAATTCTGGATGCTTTCAAAGGGTGGCTGGCCGTGTTTTTGGGTAATTTTTTCGGTTGTGCCTTTTCAGACGACGCTTTGGTGTATTACAAATTGATTTTAGGTGTTTTTGCCATCTTCGGGCATGTGTTTCCCATTTTTGCAGGATTCAAAGGTGGAAAAGGGGTTGCTACCATTTTGGGTGTTCTAATTGCTTTATATTGGAATGTTTTTCC
Source organism: Bacteroidales bacterium (assembly GCA_031552355.1). GTDB lineage: Bacteria > Bacteroidota > Bacteroidia > Bacteroidales > P3 > JAVBMO01. The sequence continues at coordinate 5,426 of JAVBMO010000012.1, forward strand.
GGTTGTTTTCGGTTTGTTTATCTTAGTCCTTTGGATTTGGCGCTATCTTTCTTTGGCATCCATTATTACCGCCATTTGTTTTCCGGTAATTTATTGGGTTTGCACGCGCACTTTCGGCGACTCATTCCATCCGGCTTTGTTTGGTTTCACTTGTAGCGTGGCGGCTTTCATTCCGTTTACACACAGAAAAAATATCCGCCGCTTGAGAAAAGGCGAAGAAAGCAAATTCAAATTCAAAAAAACTTCGGAAGTTATCATCAAAGAATTTGAAGAAACAGAAGATTTTGAAGAAAACGAGGAAGATTAAGCCAATTTGTTGTATATTTGCAAGAATACTTTTTTAGGAAATAAAAGTATAAAAACTGTCTTTTTCAATTTTAACCAATAGTATAAAATGAGAAAAATATTACCCTTGTTTATTGTTTTGCTGATTGGCGTATTTCCGGCTTTTGCTCAAAAAACCAAAACTGCCAAAACGGAAGAAGTGGCTCCAAAAGTGGAAAAAGGCCCCAAATACCGCAAATTGCCCCAAAGTTCCACAGATTGCAATTATGCACTGACTTTGGACAAGGACACCATCATGGACATGATTGCCCCACCCAATGGCGCCGGTTATCTGTTTGAAGTGAAAAAAGATGCTTCTAATCCCGATGTGTTTGATAAAGAGCATAATGTGGTTTGGTATAAATTGGAAGTACCATATTCGTCAAAATTGTCGTTGGACATTACAACCATAGATAGCGCCGACGATTACGATTTTTTGCTTTACAAGGCTTCCGATATTTATTTTTGCAACAAACTGGTAAACCAAAAAGTAAAACCGATTTTAAGTAATTTGTCGGCGCCGTCTGCCGAAGCCGAAAACCCGAGTATTGGCGTTTCTTTGAAAGGAACCCACAAATTTATTGGCAAAAAATCGAAGGAAAGCCACACTGCCACTGTGGAAATGAAAAAGGGCGAAACCTATTATTTGGTTTTGGACAATGCAGGCGAAAAACCCGGCCCATACAGCATGAAACTTCAATACTATGTTGAAGGAACAAAACCATTGTTGCGTATTTTCGATGGAAAAACCCGCCGTCAAATCAATGCAGATGTGTTGATTACAGAAAAATCCACAGGCAATATTGCTTTTGATAAAAAGAATATCCGTGCTTCGTTTTTGGTTTTTGAACCCAATTTCGAATACCACATGGAAATAAATAAAGAAGGTTATTTTGCTTATAAAGAAGATTTTAACTCCGATAAATATTTGCAGGATTCTTCCATAAATATTCGTATTTTCAAGGTGGAAGTGGGTGCAAAATATATTTTGAAAGATATTTATTTTGAAGACGGGCTCACGGAATTGCTTCCCGAATCAGAACCGGCTTTGCAGAATATTGTGGATATGATGAATGAATATCCTGCAATTACCATTAGCATTCAAGGATTTACCAATACCGATGGTGAAAATATTGCGGAAGACGTAACCATTACTGAAGGCCGTGCCAAATCTGTACAAAAATTCTTTGAAGAAAAAGGCATAAAACCTGAAAGAATGACGGCAATGGGTATGGATACCAAAGAACTGAAGTTACAAGCAGACCGTTTACTCAGGGGCGAAGATGCCTTGATTGAGAAAAAGATAGAAATTAAAATTACAAACGTGGCAACTGAGTAATTTTTTGCAGGAATAGAAAAAAATCAACCTCACAAGTTTTTGAAACCTGTGAGGTTTTTTGAATAATTATGATGTATTTGTTTTAAAATTGTTTTTTGTGCAAATTATAATTGATTATCCGTGGTGGTTTTTTGTTTTGTGTGCGTTGGCGGCGTTTCTGCTCAGCGGTGCATTTTATTTAAAAAACAAAAAGCAGGAATTTAAAAAGCCATTGGTTTATATCCTTTTCGGGCTTCGGTTTTTGTCGCTTTGTTTGCTGACATTATTGCTTTTTTCTCCGCTTATCAAACGAAATGTAAAAAATGTTGATAAGCCGATTATTGTCGTGGCACAGGATAATTCCACTTCCATAAAATCAACACAGGATTCGGTTTACTACAAAGGAAAATACCAAGAAGAATACAATCGTTTGATAGAAGATTTGTCGGACGACTACGAAGTTGAAACATACGGTTTTGGCGAAAAACTTCAAAAAGGCATTTCTTACGATTACAGCGACCGCGAAACAGATTTTTCTTCTTTTTTGGAAGAAATTTCAGGGCTTTATCAAGGCCGCAACCTGAGTGCGGTTGTGCTGGCGAGTGACGGAATTTACAATGCCGGAAGCAATCCTGTTTCAGTTAATTTTCAACAAAATGTGCCGGTTTATACCATTGCTTTGGGCGACACCACTATTCGCAGAGATGCTCTGATAAGTCAAGTAAATTGTAACAAAACGGCCTATCTGGGAAATAAATTTCCAATGGAAATTATTGTGAAAGCCAATAAATTGTTGGGAAAAGTTTTGAACGTCAGTGTCGAAAAAGGAAATACGGTTTTGTTTGAGCAAAGCGTATCGGTTACAGGGCAAGCTTTTACAAGTAAGCTATTTTGTGTCTTGGATGCCGACAAAGCCGGTTTGCAACGTTACAAAATAAAGATAAAACCGCTTGCAGAAGAAACCATTCTGAAAAATAATGAAAGAGATATTTTTGTGGATGTTTTGGACGGAAAACAAAAAATTGCGTTGATTGCGCAAAGCCCGCATCCCGACATTTCAGCCTTGAAACAGTCCATTGAAAATAACCAAAATTATGAAGTTGAGCAATTTTTGCTGAAAGACATGAAAAAGTCTGTCCGTGAATATGGATTGCTGATTCTTCACCAGCTTCCCGACAAACAAGGGGCATCTTTGCCACTTTTGCAACAGGCCAAGGAAGCCAAGATCCCCATTTTGTTTATTGTCGGACAACAAACTTCGCTTTCGGTTTTGTCTTCGCAACAAAATGGCTTGGGTATTCCGGTAGATAATTCTCGCCAAACAGAGGCCACGGCCTACTATAATCCGAATTTCAGCATTTTTCTGCTTAGCGAGCAAGCCCAAAAACGGATTCAGGATTTTCCACCCTTGATGGTGCCGTTTGGTAAATATGAAACGAATAACAGCTTGCAAGCCTTGTTCTATCAAAGAATTGGCAGTGTGAATACGTCCTATCCATTGATTGCTTTCTCGGAAAAAGAAGGTAATCGCATGGGGTATATTTTTGGTGAAGGGATTTGGAAATGGCGAATGGCAAACTTTGCCCAGTACGCCCAACGAACCGATTTTGACGAATTGATTTCCCAAATTTTACAATATTTGTCTTTGAAAGAAAACAAAAGCCGTTTCAAGGTTTTTGCACAAAATCTGTACAAAGAAACTGAAAATATTGAATTTTCGGCAGAACTTTACAATGAAAATTACGAGCCTGTAAACAAGGAAGAAGTAAAAATGACAGTATCGAAGATTGAGAATGGCAAGGCGACATCCCGTAAAGAATACCTTTTTAATCCAACTTCACAGGCTTATTATTTGAATATTGGGACACTCGAATCCGGCGATTACGCTTATGAAGCCCAAACAAGCCAATCGGGAAAGAAATTGGTTTCCAAGGGGATTTTTAGCGTGGAAGCTTCTGTGGTTGAGGATCTGAATTTGTTGGCAGACCATAGCTTACTGAATACCTTGTCGCAAAATACCGGCGGAAAAATGTTTTATCCGCAGTCTATGCAATCCGTTTTAAAAGAAATAGAAAAGCGGGAAGACATTAAACCAATGGTTTATACGACCACAAAATATGTTGAATTTGTGGGTATGCTTTGGCTTTTCATTTTCTTGGTACTTTGTTTGTCCGCTGAATGGTTTTTGAGAAAATATTACGGAAAAATCTAATCTATTTCGTTAAATTTGTACACTGAAAATACGAATCAGAAATGAAAACTTTGCTGAAGATTCTTAAAAATAAATATGTCATCGTCATATTGGTGTTTTTGGTGTTCATCGTCATCATAGACGACACAAGTTTGATGATGTCTTTCCGGCTGCGCCGCCAGTTGAAAGATATGGAAAATACCAAAGAATATTATATGAACGAAATCAGTAAAGACAGCGCAAAAATCCAAGCCCTTCAACACGACCCAAAAGCCATTGAACAGTTTGCTAGAGAAGAGTATCTGATGAAAAAAGACAATGAAGATATTTTTTTGGTAAAGACCCAGTTGGACGAGGATGAATAGATTTGAATAATTTCTATTTAATCCCTAAAATTATAGTATTTTATTTGTTAAAAGTTAGTTGAATAAGTTCTTAAATACTGGAAATTTTTGTAATTTCGCAGAAAAATATTTACCCTTTAAAATATAGAAAAATGAGTTGTTTAAACCCTGCATTACAAAACAAATTTGCTTACTTGAGCAATTTGATTGGAAATACTCCAATGATTGGAATTAAATACAGATACAAAGGCAAGGAAGGTATTGTTCATGTAAAATGTGAAAACTATAACTTGACCGGAAGTATCAAAGATAGAATGGCGCTTTACATTCTGAAACAAGCCTACGAAAAAGGAACCATTAAACCAGGCGCTACTATTGTTGAAGCTACCAGCGGAAACACAGGTATCGCTTTCTCTGCTTTGGGAAAAGCTTTAGGCCATGAAGTGAAAATTATTATGCCGGATTGGTTAAGTTTGGAACGTAAACAAATTATTACCGGTTTGGGTGCTGAAATCATTTTGATTTCTAAAGAGCAAGGTGGTTTTACAGGAAGTATCAAACTTTCTGAAGAAATGGCCGCTAAAGATTCTAACATCTTCTTGCCTTGCCAATTCTCGAACAGAGCCAATGCAGAAGCTCACAAAAATACCACAGCATTGGAAATGTCTATCCAATTGCAAAAAGAAGGCTTGCGTTTAGATGCCTTTATTGCCGGTGTGGGAACAGGTGGAACCATTATGGGGGTTAGTGAGTTTTTTAAAGAAATGTACGGGGAAGATGTTAAAATGCATCCTTTGGAACCGGAAGAAAGCCCAACAATGACCACAGGCCACAAAGTAGGCGCCCACCGTATTCAAGGTATTTCCGATGAATTTATTCCTGAATTGGTAAAATTGGATAAATTGGATTCTATTGTGCAAGTTTCGGATGGCGATTCTATTATCATGGCTCAAAAATTGGCTACCGTATTAGGATTGCCTGTAGGTATTTCTTCAGGTGGTAACTTAATTGGCGCTATCAAAAAGCAAGAAGAATATGGTTTCGACAGTGTGGTTGCTACTGTTTTTGCTGATTGCAACAAAAAATATTTGAGTACAGATTTAATGAAAACAGAACCTGTAAAAGAGCATTATTTAGCACCTCATATCGAATTGCTTGATTTTGTTTCTTTACCAAGAGCTTTCTAAGATTAGAAAAAAACATTTTTTCGACATCAAACAGGCTGTCCAAAAAATTTGGACAGCCTGTTTTTTATTTACTTCAATTGAGGAGTTGATTTGCTTTTGTGCCATCAATAAACAATATGTGTCTTTTGTTTGTTTATTTTTTCAGTTTAAGCATTGTTTAATTCAAAAAAAGAAATAGCCATGGTAAAACACGATCATTATGCAGATGAAAAAACAATACATAAAAGCCACCATCAATATGAAGCTTTTCAATTTATTGAAGGATTAAATGTCTATGAACAAACATTTCCCCCAATCCCCCTCAATGATGAATCTATTGAAAGACTATACCCAATTAAAAAAGGGCATGAAGTGGACGGATTT
>JAVBMO010000149.1:0-8822 GCA_031552355.1 Bacteroidales bacterium
CGTGTTTGTAGTGCAAAAGGAAGTGCAATGGGTAATTGATGGCAATTCCAATAATAATGGAACTGATTCCCACTGCAATTAACGAAACTTCGCTTTTGAAAATGGAAAGCAAACCAATAGCAAATAGCCATCCGAACAATAGCGAAAAAATCATCAGTAAGAGGTTCTTTGCATTGCGGAAAGAATAAATCAACAGGCTGATAATTAATACAAGCGATAGAACCATTGAAAGGAAACTGTCTTGTTTGATGCGATTGGCATTGGTTACGGCAATATCAACCGAACCGAAATAATGCAATTTGATTTGGTTTTTGAAATGTTTTTGCGTTTTTTCAATCGAATGGTCTATCAACGCGAGTAATTCTGCATTTTTACGTGATTCGCTCGCCGAAAAATTTGATTCAATGGTTACAATTCCCTCTTTTCGGTCTTTCGAAAAAATGAAATCATTGTAAAGTTGGTATTGGTCGCTGGCTTGGAATGCTTGTAAACCTTTCAGTATGGGCGTTGACAAAAACAAAGGATCTGCCGCAATATTTTGTTTCATCACCATGCCCATAGGCGACATCAACAAACGTTTGTCTTCATTTAATTGATGGCGGATATTTTCTTCCGTCAATAGGGTGTCCATCCGCTGATAGTCGGCTTCGGTGAGGAAATAGGGCACATTTTGGACTAAAAAGCGGGAAAGTTCCAAAACTTGCTGCTGGTCTATTTGATAATCAATTTTTTTGATGTAGGTTGAAAGCGAATCGGCATGTTGTATTTCTTCAGCAAAAAAACTGACAGCTTCAATGATTCGTTCTTCATTGGTTTGAGCAGTCGTATCATTCATACTTACACTGACAACCAATTTATTAGCAGCGCCTACATGTTGATAGGCATAGTTAATGCGGTCGCTGTCTTTGCCTTTGGGAAGGAAAGCGGAAATGTCTTCGTTGAAATTGATACGGGAAGCTGCAAAAGCGAGTAAACCCACCATTACAATCAAAATTCCAAACAGCAATTTCTTGCGTTGAGCGAAGTAGTTATATAAAGAGAATATCAGTTTTATCATCATTTAACTTTACCTTTTTTACCACTAAGTAAGTAACTGTTTAAATTTGTAAATAGTATCGGTCATTGCCGTTGCTTTTAAGCAACGGACTAAAATATGAACTAAACTAAAACGGCTTTAGCCGAAAAATTTTACTTTTTTAATTGGGCTAAACCCCAAAAATGGTGTTCATAACTCAAAAATCCGTCAGCTAAAGCAGACGGCAATAATTTTTAAACAGTTTCTTAGTATCACTAAGTTTTTCCTTTGAACGCCTTTGCGGCTAAACCTCTAATAAACATTGACGGGTAACCATAAATAATTGCTAATATTGTAAATATTGTATTTAATAGGCTTATTCTCACAAAATCAACACCCGGACGGAAATGGCTTATCCGTTCGCCTTCGGGCGCATAATAAACTTGTATAGGCAGTGAAATAATTCTTATTCCACGCCAAGCACAACGTACCAACATTTCCAATTCCGCTTCGTAACGCGAAGTGAATGGTCGTAAATTTTTCATCTTTGCCAATGGATACAAACGAAATCCGGTTTGTGTATCGGGCAATCGTTTTCCTGTTTGCACTGCAAACCAAAAATTGGAAAACTTATTGGCAAAAGTATTTTTCTTCGGCATATTATCCTGCGTCAAATTCCGATTACCAACAATCAATGTATCAGGATATTGTTCCACTGTTTTTTCAAATTTGGAAATATCGCTCGCAAAATGCTGTCCATCCGAATCCATAGTCAAAGCATATTGAAAGCCTTTTTTCACAGCACAATCAAAACCTTGACTTAAAGCATATCCTTTCCCTTTGTTTTTTTCGTACGAAACAACGGTTATTTTTTCTGTATAAGAGGCTAATATATTGCTCGTTTTATCTGTTGAACCATCGTTTACCACAATAACCGGCAAAGCATATTTCAACACAGACTCAATGATCTGCGCCAAAGTTTTGTCGTTGTTGTAGGTGGGTATTACCACACAAATATTCGATTGATTCATCTTTTTTACTACTATTTTACCACAAAGAATTTCCACAAAGTAACACTAAGTTTTTTTTGTGTGTAAACATCCTTAATGCGCCTTAGTGGTTAGTTTTGTAAATTGTAAACTTAGCTTTGCAAATGTTTCTTTTTCACTGAAAACGTTTACGTTAGCTTTATATCCACCGATTTCACCGGATGCAACAGAAATGGAAAATGTGATTTCATTGTTTTGCAACGGATTAATTACTTGGGTAAATTTTACATTTTTCACAACTTTCAAAAAAAGCGTTTCGTTCAAAATGTCTTCTGCTAATTCTTTGGCTGTTTGAATAATACAAACGCCTGGCGTAATGGGATTATTCGGAAAATGCGCTGCATAAATAAAATGCGCAGAATTTAACTGAATAACATAATCCACGCTTTCGCTTGTATTGCGTACATCCTTTATCTTGTAAAAATCGCCTTTCAGTTCCATAATTATTTTTCTATTTTACCGCATTTGTGATTGATGGTTTTACCCCAAAATATCACAAAGTTTTATTTCTGCCTTTATTCTATCCGTTTTAAAGAATAGGTAATATTTCGTTTCTCATTCCTCATTACCAGTTCGTTTGTTGGCAAGCGACGAAATTCTTTATCTTTTTCATAAGCAACTACCAATGTATCGGTTTCCCAATAGCGATTTGCTTGTCTTCCTGCTTTGTAAGCCGAATTGTCTATTTCCAACATAAATTGCACATCGCCGGCAAGTGTTCGTTTAATGTACCATTTGTCGATCATTGTCACCACGTTGATAAGTTGGCATTTTTCGGCAGTACAGGTAAAATCAAACATCTTCAATCCAAATTCATTTATCAAGGTTCCTTTCCACATTCCATCCACTTTTTTCACAATCCAAATCCCACTGATATTGACTTTTGCTACTTCAATCGTAATCCGGTAGCTGTTTTTCTGAACACTATCCCTTAATTGTTCGTTCCAAAAAGGGATGGCAGGCACTTCTTGTTGCAAAACCTTTGTCGACGTAGAACAAGCTGCAAACAAACACAAACATAAGCTAACGGATAATAAATATTTCATCGCTTAGTTCCTTGTTTATTTGCTTGTTTTTCATTTGAATAATGGTCTTGTCGCCATTCAATTCTTCAATTTCTATCATATTTACCGTATAATCGGTTTTATTGAAATAAAGTTTGATATTGCTAAATAATTGTTTCAAATCCTTTTGCTTTGGGGTCAACGAAACTTGATAATCAGCAGTTCCTACAAAAAATTTGGAAGTAAATTTATCTTGTTCAAAAATGCCTGAGCCATTAATTCCCGACATAATGATTTTACTTATCTCTTTAAATACCTTACTTGAATTGACATCAATGATATTTTTGTTTTTTCCCGAATTAATCATCACTTTGTCGCCATTCATAACAAATTGATATTGATAGGGCTTTGTGTATTCCCATCGCAATTTATCTTTTTGTTTATAAGATAGTTGCCCTTCCGAAATCATTTCATCTGCCAAAATAGAAATGGTTTTCTTCTGAACAAAATCACATTTCAGCGTTTTCATTTGCTCAGATGATGCTGTGATTTTTTGAATCAATTCTTTTCGTTGAGCATCGGTTGCCGGATTATACTTTACCTGTGCCAACAATAAATTATTGAAACAAATGATACAGAGTATTATAAATGTTATTTTTTTCATTATATTATTTTTGTTTATCCCGTAAAGACATGAAGAATACCAAGTTTTTGTATTTTCTAAACCTCTCGAATTCGATGGGTTTAATTTACATTTATTTCACTAAAAAAACGACGCCTACAATAATAAATCCAACACCAATCCAGCGGGTTATCGGCACCATTTCGTGAAAAATAAATACTGATGCCAACATGCCGAATACATAACTGATGCTGATAAGCGGATAGGCTACTGATAGGTCATAATGTTTAAGAATATACATCCAAAGAATACTTGCCCCTGCAATACTAATGCCTGATAAAGCCAATTGCCAGTTCATGAACAAATCTTTAAAATACGCCCAGGTAAAACTGAATTTATCCATACGCAGCATGGCAAATTTCAAAAACACTTGACACGAAGCCAAAAGAAAGCATTGAATGGTTGAAAGACAAATTAGTTTTAGCATATTTTTGTTTTTATTCTTTTAGTCCCTTTGTGGTTAAATATTCTCTAATAATATCAATGAATGGTTTTTATTTTCAAATTGATTGTAAAATAAAATTCGTTTTGGGTTTATAATTTCTTTTTCTGAGTTTAACAATAGATGTTTGGGAATGCATTGTTTCTTCAGACAAATAACTGCTGCATATATTCCTAAACCCGAAGCGGTGTACGATTCGCCAAAAATATGTTTGTATCCGATTAAAGGTTTATTTGGAAATATGTCAGAAGCCGTTTTTTCATAAACCGTATCGTTGTTTTTATTTCCACTTGTGCCAACCACCACTGCATCAATGTCGTTGATTGTACAATTGTTTTGTTGCAACAATTCATTCAACGCATTTTGTAAAGTTTCGTCCGAAGGTTTATATAAAAGATTTATTCCACCGATTTTACAAATGGATTGAGCCGTTTTTTTGGTATTCATCATAAAACTGACAGATGTTTCGCCTGCAAAAGCTTCTTCTCCACGCTTCAAAACGGTTTCTTCATTATTCGCACGCCAATAACCAATACGGCTCAACAATAGAAAATAGCTTGGTGTCATTTCATCATATCCGCCAACTAATGCCGATTGTATCCTGCCTTCGGAAAATTGCAAATAAGCATCTAACAAAGCGCTTTCGAATGATACACCTTTATGAACGTAGGTATTATTGTAACCATGGCATTTCATGTCTATTCCAATCAACGAACTAATGGTATTATGCGTAGATTGCATGAAATGAGTTGGTTGCAAAAGTTCTTCGCCATTGCGCACCATGGCATCCAAAAAGATTTCGGTATTTTCGATACAGCCCAAGCCTGTTCCACTAATAATGGTATCAGGCATAACGACACTTGAATTTTTGACCGCTGTGCGAGAGGTTATGATGGCGCGTTTCAAGATTTTGCCCATCCGCCGTGCCTGATTAGGTTCCAAGTATTCCTTATAATTAGGCTCTACAGCTCTCACATAAACACTATCATACAAAACAGGCTCGTCAAACCAAGCATCGGACAAAGGTTGCTGAATAGAAATATGTTCCGCCGATTCGATATATACTGCCATAATTTTTTAGATTTTTGAAAAAATAAGTGCGGTATCGTTTCCGCCAAATCCAAACGAATTATTCAAAACGTGTTGCAACGGTTTCGATTCCAGATTTTCAGTAACCGGTTGAAACGATAGTTCTTCAATTCGATTTTTGAAGTTCAAATTTGCAGGCGTAAAATTATTCAGCAAAGCCAAAATGGAAATGACCGATTCTACACCACCGGCAGCACTGGTAGTGTGTCCGGTAAACGGTTTGGTGGATGAAACAGGTGGAATTGAATTGCAGAAAGTCCGCATAATGGCAGTACCTTCGCTCAAATCGTTGTTACCTGTTCCTGTTCCATGCGCATTGATATAGTCGATGTCATTGGCTTGTAAACCTGCATCTTCTAAGGCTTTTTGCATAGCCAAATAAGCGCCTATGCCATCAGGCGACGAAGCGGTTTGATGGTATGCATCGCAAGTATTGCTATAGCCCGACAAACAGCAAAGCGGTTGTATGTTGCGTTTTGCAATCGATTCTGCCGATTCCAATACAATGTATGCAGCGCCTTCGCCCAAATTCAGTCCGGCACGGTCGCGATCGAAAGGGCGACAAGGTTCTTTGTCCAAAATCATCAAGGTATTAAAGCCGTTAAGATGAAATTTGGTTAAACATTCGCTACCGCCTGCAATAGCAATATCCACCCTACCCTGCTTGATTAAATCCGCGCCCAAAATAACCGCATTGGCTGCCGACGAACAGGCTGTGGAAATGGTTGTTACCAACGAAAAATCGCCGAAATGGTCGGCTGTCATTTCTGTACACGCGCCACAATCATGTGCTGCAATGTATTGATTTTTGGTGTCATTTTCCAAAAAATCCATGTAATACTGTTCGCTCTTTTCCATTCCGCCAACCGTAGTTCCCGAAATAAAAGCCACTCGCAAGTTTTTACGACTTTGTAATTGGGCTTGCGTCAAAGCTTCTTTCAATGCCACCATCCCTAACAAAGAGGTGCGAGTTGAAATTTCTTCGGCAGGAATTCCCAACATTTGACGCAGTTCTTCTTCGTTATATTTGACCTCGCCTACGGGAAATTCCTTGTGCATAGTTTGCAGGTATTGCATTTGTCCAATGCCTGAAATACCGTTTTGCAAAGCCGCCAACGTTTTTTCTTTGCCAGCGCCCAAAGCGGAAATAATTCCCATGCCTGTTACAAGGATTTCTTTCTTCATTTGTTTTATATAATTTACCACAAAGTAACACCAAGGGTTTTCACTAAGTATCACGAAGGTTTTCCTTTGTGATACTTAGTGGTTAATCGAATATTATTTTGTTCTGTTGGCGGTAATGTATTCTGCCATTACTTTTATCGACTTGAAAATTTCTTTTCCTTGGTTGGGGTCTTTCAACTTGATGCCGTAGTTTTTTTCCATCAAAACGATAAGTTCCAACGCATCAATAGAGTCAAGTCCTAAACCTTCACCAAACAAGGGTGCGTCTTCAGCAATGTCTTCAGGTTTAACATCTTCCAAGTTCAAAACTTCGATAATTTCTTCTTTTAATTTTAAAATCAATTCTTCCATATTGTTATTTATTGTAAAGTTGATGAATATTTTCTTTTGTAAAATTTATATTTTGATTTTCGTTTCGATCAATTAAAAATAAAATGGCTTCATATTCGCCTTGCAAATAGTCTGTCCATCCGCAGATTACCTGACAGATATCGTTATCCGCAAATGCCGTTTTTACTCTTTCGCATATTTCTTCGACATTGAATTTTTCGCTGATGTAAAAGGATGTTTCGCCGTGAATTTTATTGCGAATGGCAATTTCGCCAGTTACAATATTGGGCAAAGTGTAAACGAAGTCTACCGGACTTGGGAAGTAGTTTTCAGGCGATTCAATAGTTTTTTGATAGGTAATATCGGCATCAAGTGATGAACTGCTGTTCCACAAAATAATGGCAGTGCCTTCTTTGGCTTTTTCGTGGTCAATATTATCTTTCAATAAAAGTTCCGAAGCCAAAAAGCCTACTTTCGAAAGTTTATCCATCTTAAAAAACTTGCTGTAATTAATTCCCAACGAGCGATATAAAGCCGATAAAAAAGCGCCGGCTTCTTGCCCGAGTTCGCCGGAAAAAAGTTCCTTTTCATTCAGAAAGGCTTTGTTTTTACAAATGGTACTATATGTTTTAATATTCAAATTCATGTTTACTCTTTTTACCACGAAGTATCACTAAGTTTTTTTGCGTTCTTTACAGTTAAGATGACTTTTCAAATAATAACACCGCATTACATCCACCAAAGCCCGACAGCATTTTAATACAATATTTCTGCTGCACTGTTGTATTTTCTGTGGTTACGTTTAGCGGATTTGTAACACCTAATTCCTCATATCCACTTGTTTTTAAAGCAATTTCTTCTTTCAATGCGCATGTTGAAATAATACTTTCCAATACGCCTGCCGCCCCCAAAGTGTGTCCGAAATAACCTTTTAGACTGTTTACCGGTACATTTTCCAATCCTGCACGTGTCAGGGCAATGGATTCCATTTCATCATTGTAAGGCGTTGCCGTACCGTGTGCATTCACAAAAGCAATTTCGTTTGACTGAATACCGTTCAATGTTTTGCGTAACGCCAAATAAGAACCTTCGCCTGTCCGCGAGGGACCCGAAATATGGTTGGCATCGTTGCGTACCGCACCATTCGACAAAATAATATCGTCGTTTGTAATTTCTTCTTTTCTTGCCAAAATAATAGTGGCTGCTGCTTCACCCAAATTCAAGCCTGTTCGATCTTTATCGAAAGGGCGGCAAGGGTTTTCGGATAATGCTAAAAATGACTGAAAGCCCGAAACAATAAATTTTGACAACATATCAACGCCAATTACAATAGCATAGTCATATCTTTTCGATTCTAATTCCTGTTTGGCAACCAGCAAAGCCGATGCGCCCGAAATACAAGCGTTGGAAACGGTTATTGGTCTGTTTTTATTCCCAAAATATTCTGCAATCAATTGTGCTGAACGCCATAAATACACGCGTTCCGCTTCATATTTTGCTACTTCAGTAGTATCTAATAAATGTACATTCCCTTTGGTGGTCGATAATACAAACAATACCCGCTCGTTGGCAACATCAATTCCGGCAACTTTCAGTGCTTCGGTTATCGAAAGAATAGCTGCTTTTTCCAATTGTGTATAACATGTACCGGTTTGCTTGAGTTGTGAAAATTTTTCGTCTAAAATGCTTGTGGCAATTAACGAAGCCATGAAAGGCGTAGGTACACCAAACGTATTTTCGTAGCGGCGGATACCTATTTTTCCGGCTTTCACATTCCGATAATTTTCTTCGGTAGTAAAACCCAATGACGATATAATATTATTTCCTATTTGACAAATCATAGCAAACCGTTTTTCTTTTTCCAGTTTTCGTAAAATTCAGGATTCGTCCAGACCAATTGATATTGTTTGTCTAAAAACACTTGAATGGACTTTCCTGTAGCCATTAAGCTATTGTCTTTAGTAGAACGAATTTCATATTCAAAAACGATTTTGGCGGCATCGGTATTTATGTAAAAAACATCAAC
>JAVBMO010000184.1:0-6613 GCA_031552355.1 Bacteroidales bacterium
AAAATATGCACTAAAACTCGTAATTTTGTAAATGAAAAAATGAAAATGTTTTTTGATTTACAAATTGCCAAATTTTCAAATCCTGTCAAATACGTCTAAAATTCACGAGCCTTGAGAAACCTTTTATCCGAATTAAACGAAGAACAACGCAAAGCTGCAGCCCAAGTGAACGGTCCTGTAATGATTATTGCCGGCGCGGGCTCAGGGAAAACCCGCACTTTGACTTACCGCATAGCCCATTTAATTGAACAGGGAATAGACCCGTTCCATGTGCTGGCGCTGACTTTCACCAACAAAGCCGCCAACGAGATGAAACAACGGATTATCCAGCTTACCGGCAACCAGGCCAAAAGTATCTGGATGGGAACTTTCCACTCTGTTTTCGCCAAAATATTGCGTTTCGAGGCCGAAAAATTAGGCTACATTTCGTCGTTTACCATCTACGACACCGACGACAGCAAAAATGCCATCAAACAAATTATCAAAGGGATGAACCTGGACCCCAAGGTGTATAATCCATCATATGTTTTGAGCCGGATTTCCATGGCAAAAAGCACTTTGCTTTCGGCCGAAGAATATTGCGAGAATCTGCAAATACAGCAGGACGACAAATATGCCAAAAAGCCTTTCATTGGAAAAATTTACCTTGCCTACAACCAACGCCTGCGAAATGCCATGGCAATGGATTTCGACGACTTGCTTTTCAATACCAATATACTTTTACGCGACTTTCCGGATGTGCTTCTGAAATACCAAAACAAGTTTCGCTATATTTTGGTAGATGAGTATCAGGACACCAACTATGCACAATATTTGATTGTAAAGAAATTGGCGGCACGCTACGAAAACATTTGCGTGGTTGGCGACGACGCCCAAAGTATCTACGCTTTCCGTGGCGCCAATATTCAAAACATCCTGAATTTTAAAAAGGACTACCCTTCGGTAAAAATGTTCAAATTGGAACAAAATTACCGTTCCACACAATATATTGTCGATGCGGCTAACAGTGTGATTTCAAACAATAAGGAACAGATTTTCAAAAAAGTTTGGACAGAAAACGACAAAGGCCACCCTATCAGCCTGATGCGTGCTTCCAACGAACATGAAGAGGGCTTACTGGTGGCGCATTCCATCAAAGACAATATAAGCCGCTTTGAATTGAATTACAAAGATTTTGCCATTTTGTACCGCACCAATATGCAATCGCGTTCAATAGAAGACGGTTTGCGAAAATTGAATATCCCTTACAAAATCTATGGCGGGCTGTCGTTCTACCGCCGCAAGGAAATCCGCGATGTATTGGCGTATTTTCGTTTGGTGGTGAATAATTATGATGAAGAGGCATTGTTGCGCGTTGTCAATTATCCGGCGCGAGGCATAGGCGAAACCACTTTGGACAAAATCCGCCTGACGGCAAGTCACAACCAGTGTTCCATGTTCGAAATCATGGAAAATGCCGACCGCATTTCGTTGGACATCAACGGGCCTACTACAGGGCGTATTTTGGATTTTGTGAACATGATAAAAGCCGAAACCTCTCAACTGCAAACTTTAGATGCTTACGACCTTGCCTGCCAAATTTTGAATCGCTCGGGTGTTATCCGTTTCCTGAAAGAAAACAACGACCCCGAAAACGCCAACCGTGTGGAAAATATTGAAGAATTGATGAATGCCATTCAGGAATTTTGCGCCAAAGAAGATGTGATTTACGACGAGTTGACCGGCGAAATGATGGAAAAGAAGACCTTGGATGTTTTTCTGCAACAGGTTTTGTTGCTCACCGGCGAAGAAGAAGATAAAACGCAGGAAAACAACCATGTTTCGCTGATGACCATCCACTCGGCCAAAGGCCTTGAATTCAAGAATGTTTTTGTGGTGGGAATGGAAGAGAATCTGTTTCCTTCTACCATGTCGTTGCACAGCAAACAGGATTTGGAAGAAGAGCGCCGCCTTTTCTATGTGGCGGTAACACGGGCAGAGAAACACCTCACGCTCAGCTATGCCGAAACACGTTTCCACTACGGAACGCCATCTTTTCAGGAACCCAGCCGCTTTATCGACGAAATTGACGACCGCTGCATTGCCTCCGAAAATACAAAAAAGAAAAAGGATTTGCCGGAATTCAAACCTACATTTATACCCCTGCAAAAGACAGCTTTTCCGCGTAATACGGCAAAGCCGCCCGGGAAACAGGCCTTCCCCACTCCACCGGCCAAATCCGGCAACAACGAAGGGTATCTGCCTGTAGAGAATATCCACAACGGTATGCAGGTTTTGCATGACAAGTTCGGGGTAGGCAAAGTGCTTTCGATCGAAGATGAAGGTGACAACAAAAAAGCCATAGTTTTCTTTGAAGGCTTCGGGCAAAAGACTTTGATTTTGCGGTTTGCAAAATTGAAAGCGGTATAGAATTTTGCAAAATAAGTACCCTGATTAATTTGAATTACTTTGCTGAACTTTCAAGCATAGAATACTGTCCGTTAAACAATGTTAGGTGTCGAGCAAGCAAAACCAAGTGCCCGTCAAGCAATGTCGCTGAACTTTCAAACATAGAATGTTTCCATTTAAGCAATGTCAAGTGGCGGGCGAGCAAAACTAAGTGTCCGCCAAGCAATGTCGCTGAACTTTCAAACATAGAATACTGGCATTTAAGCAATGTTAGGTGTCGAGCAAGCAAAACCAAGTGCCCGTCAAGCAATGTCGCCGAACTTTCAAACATAGAATGCTGACATTTAAGCAATGTCGAGTGTCGAGCAAGCAAAACAAAATGTCCGCCAAGCAATATCGCCGAACTTTCAAACATAGAATGCTGACATTTAAGCAATGTCGAGTGTCAATAAAACATGGTCAGGTGTCGGAAAAGCAATGTCAAATAACAAATAAACAATATTCCATCATTCCCAAAATATGATATTGTTTTCAACAAAAGTATTCCAACAATTGTTTTCTTTTTTTCGATTCGGAAAAAACATGTAAGTTTGTTGTAAATATTACGCAATGAAGTATTCTTTTACCCTCTTCGCATTTTGGCTTTGCTTGCTGTTTGCAGGCTGTTTTACGGCAAAAGCCCATGAAAGCGATATTGTATTCAAGGAAAACAAAGGGCAATGGCACAAAAATGTCCTTTTCTGTGCCGAAATGAACAACAACACCCTGTTTATAGAAAAAGACGGGCTTACTTTCGTGTTGAAAAAAGCAGATTCCGAAGAAGCTCATTCAGGGCACAGCCATGCCTACAACGATGATGGAATGCGCCATGCCTACAAAGTGCATTTCAAGAATAAAAATACAGATTGCATTCCCCAAGGTGAAGGTGCTTTCGATGATTACAGCAACTATTATATCGGTTCCGACACAAGCCGGTGGGCGCAAAACGTTCGTCATTTCAATGCGGTTGTTTTCAAAAACCTTTATCCGAATATAGACCTGAAAATCTATAGCCAGAACCACATTTTGAAATACGACCTCATTGTAAATCCTTCTGGAAAAATAGACCATATTTTGTTTGAATATGACGGTTTGGACGGCATGAAATTAGAAAAGAAAAGCGGGAATCTGGTTTTGACTACCTCTGTTGGCAACATTACCGAACTGGCGCCTTATGCTTACCAATTCAATGGAAAAATCAAACAAGATATTAAATCTGCCTACAAACTCAATTGCAACCGTTTGCAATTTTCTGCCGAAAACTATAACCCCAGCTTCCCTTTGATTATTGACCCTTTGCTGATTTTCTCAACCTATAGCGGTTCCACTGTCGATAATTGGGGTTATACTGCCACCTATGATGCAAAATCGTGTACCTACATGGCCGGAGTGGCTTTTGGGAACGGTTATCCCACCAACATAGGCGCCTATCAGGTAAATTACGCCGGCGGCGGAACCGATGTCGCCATTATGAAACTGAGCGCCGACGGAACCACAAAGCTTTACGCCACTTATTTGGGCGGCCGTTATTCAGAAATGCCCCACAGCATGATTGTGAACGAAACCAACGAATTGGTGGTTTTCGGCACCACAGGTTCCGATAATTTTCCTACTTCTGCTACAGCTTATAAAAGGACTTTTTCCGGCGGAGATTTCTTGTATTACGGCGGTTTTCAAGGATTCGAATTTCCTATTGGAAGTGATATTTTTGTTACCAAATTCAGTGAAAACGGGGCTTTTTTGACTTCTACCTATGTGGGTGGAAGCAAAAACGATGGACTGAACTACCGGATAGAATACAACTACAACTCTATTCTTAAATTCGGAAATGATTCCTTGTACAATTCTTACGGAGACGGCGCCCGCGGCGAAATTATTACCGACGATTTAAGTAATATTTACATAGGCAGCTGCACCTTTTCCCCCGATTTTCCAGTAACGGCCAATGCCTTTCAGAAAATAATGAGCGGTCGTCAGGAAGGCGTGGTTTTCAAACTTGACTATAATCTTTCAACTCTTATTTGGAGTAGTTTTTTAGGCGGGAGTAAAGATGATGCGATTTATTCAGTTTATACCGATTCCGAATACGATTTGTATGTCGCAGGTGGAACCAATTCCACTAATTTCCCCACTACAAACAATGCTTTCAAAAGAACTTACAACGGTAGCAGCGCCGATGGCTTTGTCTGTAAAATTTCATACGGAGGCAATCAACTGATCAATTCCAGCTATATTGGCAGCAACGCCTATGACCAATGCTTTTTTGTACGCTTGGACAAAGATAATTTGGTTTACCTACTTGGACAAACCAAAGACAAAACCAGCCAGTTTATCAAAAATGCCAATTACAAAGTTACCAATGGAAGTCAGTTTATTTGTCAATTGACTCCTTCTCTAAACCAAATGGAATGGTCTACAGTGTTTGGATCGGGAAATCCCGATTTTGCTCCCGATTTGTCGCTTTCGGCCTTTGGCGTCGACGTTTGCAAGCGAACTTATGCCAGCGGTTGGGGGCGTTGGTGGTATCAGAAAAGAGACCATGGAACCAGCCATTTGGAATATACAAATTCAGCTTTTCAAAAAACTACAGACGGACAGGATTTCTATTTAATTTGCTTGGAAGCTCGAGCAAACGGGCTTAATTATGCTTCTTTTTTTGGTGAAATAGATAACCGTATGGACTATGGTGACGACCATGTGGATGGCGGCACCAGCCGTTTCGACAAAAAAGGTACACTTTATCAGTCAGTGTGCGCCAGTTGCGGGGGTACGCAAAAATTTCCTATAACACCGGATGCTTATTCTATTACTAATAATTCCAGTAATTGTAACAATGCCGTTTTTCGCTTTAGTATTAATGAAGATTTTCCTGTAGCCTATTTCCAAGCGCCGGGCTCGGTTTGCAACACGCAAACGGTTAATTTCACCAATCTGTCGCGTGGAACTTCCTATTTTTGGGATTTCGGAGACGGACAAACTTCCACAGCTAACTCCCCTAGCCATTCCTATTTGCAAACAGGAGTTTTTACAGTTCGCTTGGTGGCATCCATGCCCTTGAGTTGCCATCCAAACGACACTTTGGAAAAACAAATTATTGTGATGGGGGGCAACAACGACACCCTAAACCCTGTTGAAACTTGCGCCAATCTGCCCACCCAAATCGGCCTTTCGCCGTCCATTGGAATGACTTACTCATGGAGCCCCGCCAACAAATTATCCAATCCAACGGTTTCCAACCCCTATGCAACCATCGACGCCAACACTCTTTTCAGTGTGATTATTTTCAACGGAAACTGTCGTGACACGCTCTACCAATGGGTTTATATCAGAACTTTGCCTGTGGATGCCGGAAATAATATTACCACCTGTTCCAGCCCACAAATCCTAACAGCCACGAGCTCCGAACCCAATGTTGCTTACCTTTGGTCGTCCACTTCTGCTTTTACAGACACTTTAAATATAAATCACAGTCCTTCGGCAAAAGCTTATTTAGACTCCTCACAATATTTCTACGTAAAAGTTACCAATATAAATACTTGTTTCGGTATCGACAGCCTGTATATTGATTTCAGCAATGTGGCAAACCTTTCGAAGAAAGATCCCTCTTGCTTTGAATCCTGCGACGGACAAGCGACTATAACGCTTACGACAGAAGCCACTCCTCCTGTAACCTATCTTTGGGACGACAATTCCACTCAAAACAACCGTACAAATCTTTGTCGTGGCGATTACAGCGTTTTGGTAAAAGACAATGCCGGCTGCTCCAAAGAAATAAAAGTTCCCATGACCCCACCGGATACATTGTCGAATATGGCACGAATAACGCCGCAACCCTGCAAAAAGGAATGTACGGGCGCCATCAAAATACAAACCACAGGCGGAACACCGCCCTACCAGTTCAGATGGAGTACAGGCGAAACCACAGATTCCCTTAGCAACATTTGCGAAGGCACCTATATTTTGTACACCACAGATGCTCATCTTTGTCAAAAAACGGATACCTTCTTTGTGCCGACTTCTGCAGATTTCATTCTTTTGGTTGAAACTTTCGACAACACTTGCCACGACATTTGTACAGGAAAAGCAATTCCTACACTGAGCAATGCCGATGCCCCCCCCTATCGTTTTGTATGGAGCAACGGTTCCACAGATAGCATTCAAAATAATCTTTGTGCAGGCCAATATT
>JAVBMO010000154.1:0-2927 GCA_031552355.1 Bacteroidales bacterium
AAAATTTTTCGACTATATTTGTATGTTGCATATTTGTGAGTTGTTTTTATATTTAATTGGAAATCAAATATAAAATTACAACTTTTTATTCAAATATGCTACTTTTTTATCTTTTTTCTTACATCGAACTCAGGTTATTAGACAATTTCTTTTTTAAAAGCGAGCTGTTTGTCAGTGGATTAGCTAGTAAACAACTTTATCTCGTCTGCCGACTGTATGATGTTTTTCTCTTTTGCCAACTGAAATAAATACTCTACAGCATTTCTCCCTCTTTCGCCCAATGAAAGTGAATATTCATTTACATAAAGGT
The DNA here is from genome assembly GCA_031552355.1 of Bacteroidales bacterium. Classification (GTDB taxonomy): domain Bacteria; phylum Bacteroidota; class Bacteroidia; order Bacteroidales; family P3; genus JAVBMO01. The sequence goes on from JAVBMO010000154.1 coordinate 311, forward strand.
CTATATGTTTTTGCCTGACTTTTTCGTCCATAGCTTGCGCATGTTTTTTTACAAAATCTGAAGAACTTTGTGGATTTTGGAACGCAAATTCTATGCTTCTTTTCAAAATCCTGTCAATAGTTTTTTGCGTTTCTTGTGGCAAATTCCGTTTGATCACAATGCCCCCAAGCGGAATTTGTTGATGCGTTTGGCTTGCCCAAAGTTCGCCCAAATCGGCCATTTTATAAAGTCCTTTTTCAGTATAGGTAAACCGGTTTTCGTGAATAATGACACCGGCTTGAACTTTTTCCCCCAACACTGCATTTTCAATATCGGAAAACAAAAGTGTTTGTAGCCTCTTTGGCTGTGGCAACAACAATTTCAACAACATGGCCGCTGTTGTGTATTCGCCCGGAATGGCAACTGCCAACTCCCCGATTTTACTCAATTCGAAAGGTTTTTTACTAATTAACAGAGGCCCTACATTTTCGCCCAAAGCCGAACCGGAATTGAGCAAAACATATTTTTCGACCAAATGCAAAAAAGCATGAAAACTGATTTTTGTAATATCGCAAGTGTGCTGAAATGCTTTGCTATTCAATTCTTCGATATCGGCAATTAGGGTTTGAAACTCGAAGCCTTCTGTATCAATTTTGTGATTGACCATGGCATCGAACATGAATGTGTCGTTGGGACAAGGCGAAAAAGCAAGCGTCAATTTTTTCTCATTCATGGCTAATCGATTATTTTTAGCAAAAAATCGTTCAGATTTTGAATTGCCAGCAGCATATTCCATTTTTCTAAATCCCTATTTTCCACATAATTTGAAACTGCCCGTAACTGCACCGCTTTTGCCTGCATTTTTTGGCACACATAAAAAACCGCAGCGCCTTCCATGCTTTCTAAAATGGTATTTTGAAATTTATCTGAAGAATGTAAAAAATTCTGCAATTTTTCGATTGACGTTTCATTGCCATGAACCGTATTTACAGTGATTCCTGAAGCAACAGGCAAAGACGAAATCGAAGAATGGAAACTCGAATTGTTTTCGGAAAACAAAATTTCATTTTCAGGAAAAAGCGAGCTTCCCAAAAAACTTGAAAACGTTCCGTCAGGATTTTCGAAACCTATTTCAGAAAAAAAATCTTGCTGCACACGGCACACGGTTCCCAAAGGAATTGTCTTGTCAAAACTTCCCGCCACGCCGGCATTGATAACCCAGTCGTATTTTGTATTCAATAGCTTTTGCGTTAAATGAAAAACCGTGTTTACCATTCCAACACCTGTAACCAAAACATCCACAGCTTTCTTGTTTTGTGAAAGAAAGGGCAAAATTTCGGCTTTAGTGGCAGAAACTATTAAAATTTTCATACTAAAATATTAGACCGAAAGGATTTATCTAAGAAACTGTTTAAAAATTATTGCCGTCTGCTTTAGCTGACGGATTTTTGAGTTGTGAACAACATTTTTGGGCTTTAGCCTAATTAAAAAAGTGAAAATATTTGGCTAAAGCCGTTTAGTTTGGTTTATATTTTATCCCGTTGCTTAAAAGCAATGACTGATGTTATTTATAAATTTAAACTGTTATTAAAATTACCCCTTCAAAAGTTTTTCTAATTTTTCCAAACGTTCCACAATTTGCGGGAATTTGCGAATATAAACGTAGCTTTTGCGCATTTGAGAAGCATCAATAGCAGGCGAACCCAAAATGGTTTGATTTCCTGCCACATTATTAGATATTCCCGATTGAGCGCCAATCAATGTATTGTCGCCAATTTTCAAATGCCCTGCAAACCCAACCTGGCCTGCTATCATGCAGTTTTTGCCTATTTTGGTAGATCCGGAAACACCAACATGCGCTGCAATAACTGTGTTTTCACCAACAACCACATTGTGTGCAATTTGGCAAAGATTATCAATTTTTACCCCTCGCTCAATAACCGTAGAACCCAAAGTAGCACGGTCGATAGTTGTATTGGCGCCAATTTCTACATTGTCGTGCAAAACAACATTCCCGATTTGCGCCACTTTGCTATATTCATTGTTCGACTGGGGTGCAAAACCAAAGCCATCGGCACCAATGACAGCACCGGCATGTATGGTACAATTATTTCCAATTTGAATTTGCGAGTAAATTTTTACTCCGGCATATAGGGTAGTTCCGTCGCCAATAGTTGTGTTGTCGCCAATGTAAGCTTGCGGATAAATTTTTACGTTATTCCCGATTTTCACATTGTCGCCAATAACCGCAAATTCGCCAACATAACAATTTTCGCCAACTTTTGCAGAACTACTAATCTCAGCTTTGTCCGAAATCCCTTTTTTATCGAGCGCCAAAGCGCTGTAGGCTTCCAACAATTTGGCAAAACAAGCATAGGGTTCCTCCACACGAATCAAAGTGGCAGAGATGGGTTTTTCGGCCACAAAATCATTGCGCACAATTACTGCATCGGCCTTTGTTTCGTAAATATATGGAGTGTATTTGGGATTTGCCAAGAACGTGATTCCGTGCGGTTTACCTTCTTCAATTTTACATATATCGTTGATTATTCCATCCGGATTTCCTTCAACGGTTCCGCCCAAAAGTGCGGCTATATCGGCAATTTTAAATTCCATGGCGTACTTTTTAATTCTTTCT
>JAVBMO010000083.1:0-13392 GCA_031552355.1 Bacteroidales bacterium
ATGATTGAAAAGAGCAAAAGCCTTTTAAATCGACAAACACGCAAAGTATTACGAAGAATGAAAATCCGACTGACAAAAGAATTTAAGTTCGAAGCGGCACATGCCCTGCAAGGCTACGATGGGCTTTGTAAAAATATCCACGGGCATTCGTACCGCTTATTTGTAACCATTATCGGCGAACCTATTTCCGACAAAAACTCACCCAAATTGGGAATGGTGATGGATTTTGGCGACCTGAAAAAGATTGTCAATGAATTGATTGTCGATAAATACGACCACGCTTTGGTGCTTAATCAGGAAATGCCGTTCGATAATTCGATTTTGCATACCAAAATAATCCCATTGCCCTATCAACCGACATGCGAAAATCTGCTGTCGGATTTTGCTTCGCAGATACAAACTAAACTTCCTGCTTCGATTCGTTTGTTTTCTTTGAAAATGTACGAAACAGATTCATCTTATGCCGAATGGTTCGCTAGCGACAACTAAAAGAAACACACACAAATATGAATAAAACGACGAAAACTATTTTAATTACTTTGGGCGTAGCCCTTGCTCTCTTCCTATTCTGGTATTTTCGCTATTTGGTAGCCTGTTTCCTTATCGCTATTATTGTTTCCGCAATAGGGCAACCGTTGAAAGCGCTATTAGATAAAATCCATATCAAAGGAAAAAAATTGGGAAATACCCTGACGTCAATTGTTACGCTTGTATTGATAGTTGGGGTTCTTTTCGGCCTGTTCTTTTTGTTTATCCCCTTGATTGCCTCGCAAGCCGCTTCGTTTTTCCAAATAGATTTCACAAAAATCATCTCTTATTATCAAGAACCTATTGCCCAATTCGAGCAAATTCTTGTCAATTACGGCCTTCTTGGCGAAGGCATAAGTCTTGAAAAATATCTGAATAATCAGGTCATGCATTTCTTGTCCTCAATCGATTACCAGCCACTTATCAGCAACCTGATATCATTTGCAGGCAATTTCTTTATGGGGATCTTCATTGTTTTATTTGTGGTTTTTTTCTTATTAAAAGACCCCTCTCTGCTGCCCAATATAGTTTATGTTCTAACTCCCGACAGGAGAATGGAAGAAATTAAACACATTATAAAAACTTCACGAAATCTTATTTCCCGTTATTTTTTAGGCCTTTGCTGCGAAATACTTTCAGTTTCTATATTATTATCTATTGGGTTTTCAATTGTGGGGATTCCCAACGCCTTTTTTATTGCTTTTTTCTGCGGCATATTGGTTATTGTGCCCTATTTAGGTTCTTTTATTGGTGCAATAATTGGACTGCTGATCACTTTGGCTTCGATATTAAGTGTCGATCCCTCAGTCTCGATTTTATTTATTTTGCTTAAGTTTTTTGGCGTTTTCATTGCCGTAAAGGGTATTGATGATTTTTTCCTTCAGCCGTTAATCTATTCCAAAAGTGTAAAAGCCCATCCATTAGAAATCTTTTTCGTGATTTTGATAGCCGGAGAAATTGGAGGTATTGTGGGAATGATTGTAGCTATTCCAACCTACACATTGCTACGAATTATAGCCAAGGAATTTTTTGCCAATTCCAAGTTGGTAAAGTCATTGACAAAGGATATTTAGATAATGACAGAACAAATTTTCCCTTGGGAGCACAGCCGGCCGTTTAATGCTTATTACAACTATTTTAAAAAACAGTTTTGGCCAAGGGTTCAAAAACTTTATATAGATGAGGGATTCACTTGCCCGAACCGTGATGGAGCGGCAGGCTATGGTGGGTGTACATTCTGTTGCAATCAGGCTTTTAATCCGTCGTATTGTCAAAAGCAGCAGTCTGTTTATGTCCAATTGGAAGAGGGTATAAAATTCCACGAATGGCGATACAAAAAAGCGACAGATTATTTGGCTTATTTTCAGGCGTTTTCCAATACGTATGCGCCTTTGGAAAAATTGAAAGACATTTATTCCCAAGCGCTTGAACATCCGAAAGTTGTAGGGCTTGTAATCGGCACCCGCCCCGATTGTGTGGACGAAGAAAAATTGGATTATTTCCGGCAATTGGCCGAGCAATATTATGTTATTGTTGAATATGGTATTGAAAGCTGCTACAATAAAACTTTGGAACGTGTGAACCGTGGGCATGATTTCGAAAAAACGCAATGGGCTATTGAAGAAACGGCAAAAAGGGGCTTAAAGGTTGGCGGACATTTGATTTTTGGGCTTCCGGGCGAATCGCGAGAAATGCTCTTAGCCGAGGCCAAAATTATATCCAAATTACCTTTAACGACAGTTAAATTTCATCAGTTGCAAATTTTCAAGGACACTCCCATGGAAAAGGAATACCAGGAAAAGCCTCAAGATTTCCATCTTTTTGAATTGGACGAATATATTGATTTTGTGGTCGATTTTGTGGAACGACTCAATCCGAATATTGTGATTGAACGTTTTGCGGGGGAGGTTCCTCCACGGTTTCAGGCAGGCCCCAACTGGGGATTAATTCGCAATGAAAAAGTCTTTTCACTTATCGAAAACCGTTTCAAAGAAAGAAATACCTGGCAGGGACGATTATGGAAAGGGGAATAGAAACTCTTTAAAAAAACTTTGTTGTATTTGCTTTTTTCATATCAAAAATGTATTTTTGCGTATCAAAACGTATCAAAAAATTGATAATGAAAAATTTATGAAATACATACTTTCCAATATTACTTGGGTCAATGAAGGGAAAATAAACAAAGGGTCCATTACTGTGCAGGAGGGTAAAATCCATAAAATTTATGGCGAAGGCGAAACCCATTTCCCGGAAGGATTTGAAATCATTGACAGGACAGGGTTTTATCTGTTTCCTGGAATTATTGATTCCCACGTTCATTTTCGTGAACCGGGCTTGACCCACAAAGCCGATATTTTTTCGGAAAGTCGTGCTGCTGCTGCCGGTGGCGTTACTTCTTTTTTAGAAATGCCCAACACCAATCCGCAGACAACGACCATCCAAGCTTTGAATGAGAAAAAAGCAATCGCCCAAAAGCAATCGCTGATCAATTATGGATTTTTTGTGGGAGCAACTATGGACAATCTGGAAGAATTGGCAAAGATAAATCCTTCGGAAATCCCCGGAATCAAAGTGTTTTTAGGCTCTTCGACAGGAAATATGTTGTTGCAAGGCGAAAAAGTAGAACAACTTTTCAAAGCGTTGGGGCATTTGCCTTTGGTTGCCCATTGCGAGGACGAAGAGATTATTCAAAGGAACACCACTTTATTCAAATCCCGTTATCCCGATGGAGGTTTTGCTGCGCTTCATCCGCAAATAAGAACTGAAGAGGCATGTTATAAATCTACGGCAGAAGCGATAGAATTGGCCTCAAAAACCAATGCACGTTTACATATAGCCCATCTTTCCACAGCAAAGGAATTAAGTTTACTAAGTACTCAAAATCTTAGTGGAAAAAGAATTACGGCAGAAGTTTGTGTCAATCATTTATGGTTTTGTCAGGACGATTACGGAAAATATGGAAACTTAATCAAGTGCAATCCTGCAATAAAAACAGAACAGGATAGGGATGCTTTGCGCAAAGCATTGTCAGAAAATGCTTTAGATACAGTTGGAACAGACCACGCCCCCCATACTTTTGAAGAAAAGCAAAAGCCCTTTTTCGAAGCGCCGTCAGGGATTCCGTTTATCCAGTTTTCGCTTAATTGCATGTTGGAATTGCATCAAAAAGGACTGATTAGTTTGGAAACTTTAGTCGAAAAAATGTGTCATAACCCTGCTATTTTGTTTGGAATCAAAGACAGAGGTTTTATCCGCGAAGGCTATGCCGCAGACATGGTTTTGGTCGATTTAACAAAATCCACTTCTGTAGAAAAGGAAACTATTTATTCAAAATGCAAGTGGTCGCCTTTGGAAGGATATATTTTCCAAAATTCTGTGGAAGAAACCATTGTAAACGGAGAATTTGTTTACCGAAAAAATGAATTTTTCACTTCACAATCAGGACAAGAATTACGTTTTGACCATTAAACACATTCTTGATATATGTAAAAGAGTTGATAAAAATTCCTTTTATCAACTCTTTTACATATATACTCCCTTTTATGAGGATAAGAATACCCTATCATCCTATCCAAACTTGTACTTCTTCAAGTTTTATGGCAGGAATATCCAATTTATTTTTTTTACGAAGTCCGTTAAGGTCGTTATAAAGTTTATTGGCATTGGCTTCTTTCAGTGCCGGGATGGTATTAACACTCAATTTGCGCAACAGAGCTACCCATTCTTTTGGAACACCTAAAGCCATAAATTCTTCATCGGTGGTTTCAACAGCTTTCTTTTCGGGGCGCATTTGCGGGAAAAACAATACCTCTTGAATGGAAGTCTGTCCGGTTAATAACATGACCAACCTGTCCATCCCAATTCCCATACCTGATGTTGGCGGCATTCCATATTCCAAAGCCCTCAGAAAATCGTTATCAATAAACATGGCTTCGTCGTCGCCTTTTTGCGAAAGTTTGAGCTGCTCTTCAAAACGCCCGCGTTGGTCAATGGGGTCGTTCAATTCCGAATAAGCATTGGCTAATTCTTTTCCATTCACCATCAATTCAAACCGTTCGGTAAGTTCGGGATTTGTACGATGGCGTTTGCACAAGGGCGACATTTCAATTGGATAATCGGTAATAAATGTCGGTTGAATACACTTGCCTTCACATTTTTCGCCAAAAATTTCGTCAATGAGCTTGCCTTTGCCCATGGTTTCATTTTCTTCGATGCCTAATTTACGGCAAACTTCACGCAAAGCCGTTTCATCCATACCTGAAATATCAATTCCTGTATTTTCTTTGATGGAGTCTATCATAGAAATACGGCGGAAGGGGGCTTTAAAACTGATTGTATTTTCGCCAACTTTCACATCGGTAGTTCCTAAAACATCTAAACAAATCCGTTCCAGCATTTGCTCGGTGAACGACATCATCCAATTGTAATCTTTGTAGGCAACATAAATCTCCATGGCCGTAAATTCCGGATTATGGGTTCTATCCATGCCTTCGTTGCGGAAATTGCGCGAAAATTCATACACGCCGTCAAACCCCCCAACAATCAAACGTTTCAGGTATAATTCATTGGCAATACGCAAATACAAAGGAATATCGAGTGCATTGTGGTGTGTAATAAACGGACGGGCGGCGGCGCCACCAGGTATGCTTTGCAAAACAGGAGTATCCACTTCCAAATAGCCTTTTTCATTGAAGAAATTGCGCATGGAGTTGAATATCTTCGTACGTTTTACAAAAATATCTTTAATGCCGTCATTCACAACCAAATCGACATAGCGTTGGCGATAGCGTTGTTCCGGGTCTTCGAAAGCGTCGTAAGCCACTCCGTCTTTGTATTTTACAATTGGAAGCGGTTTCAACGATTTGCTTAATATTTTAAATTCCTTGACATGGATACTGATTTCGCCCATTTGGGTAATAAAAACAAATCCTTTTACGCCGATAAAATCGCCGATGTCGGTCAAGCGTTTGGCAACAGTATTGTAGAGGGTTTTGTCTTCGCCGGGACAAATTTCATCGCGTTTCACATACAACTGGATGCGCCCCACACTATCTTGCAATTCCACAAACGATGCCGCACCCATAATCCGGCGGCTCATAATGCGCCCGGCAATGCTCACCTCTTGGTAAAGCGTGTGGTCTTTGGGATAATTTTCATGTATTTCCTGCGTGGTAACGTTTATCTCATATAAATCGGCAGGATAGGGATTGATTCCCAAAGATTGTAATTCTGCCAATGAATTTCTCCGTACTATCTCTTGTTCACTAAGTTCTAATGCCATTTTATGTATCTGATTTATATTTTTGCTTTCCTTGAAATTAAATTTTTATATAATTCTTATATTCAAACAACCGTTTTCCTGTCAATTTTTCTATTATATACAAGACCCTGTGTTTGAACGATAATTTCTTTTTTGTAATATCAAACTCAAAATCCCAGTCTTGCAAACCAATTCTTTTTTGCATAACTTCGGGATGAGTTTCTTTGAACAGAGATAAGGAATTTATTTTTGAATAATCGAACAGGTCTTCCTTTTGTAATTTTTTTTGTTGTTCTTCGTAAGGCGATTGGTTGTCGTGAAAAAGATAATCCAATGCAACTGCTTTTTTGTGCATGTTATAGGGATTTTTCACCCAGCCATAATGATAAATATAGGCATCTATTGCCTTTACTTTTAATTTTTCTCCATTTTTCCGAAAGCCTTGAGCATCGCGGTATGAACGAATTTGCTTGTCGTTGCGAATGATGCGGATTTCATTCCTGTACCAACTCCTTGAATCGCCGATATATTTATAATTCCCATAAAAATGAGTATAATTAAACAACAAACCCTCTACTCTTTTGTCGTTTTTATACTGCAACATTGCATCACGAACAATCGGGATATATTTTTCATGAAAAACCTCATCTGCCTGAAGATAAAATGCCCAATCGTATTCTTCCGAAATAGCATCAAAAGCTTTATCGGTCTCCACTGCCAAAACTTTCCCCCCAACACGCAAAGAATCATCCCAAATGGTTTCAATTATTTTTATTTTGTCTGAAGGAATACTTTTTATCAATTCTAAAGTTCCGTCATCACTATTACCAACAGACACCACAACTTGGTCACAAACAGGCAATAATGAAGAAATTGCTTCACAAATAGGGTAATCATATTTGATTGCATTTCTGACAAAAGTGAATCCACAAACTTTCATAAAATGAATACTAAAGCCTGACAAACTTTCATTTGGCAGGGTGAGGTTTGTCAAAATTTATTAATTCAAATGTTTTGAGATGTAATTCTCTTTTGTTTTTTCCAACGCTTCGGAGACATTTATAATAAAGTCACCTAATTTTTCATACAAGGCATAAACCCCACTATAGCTGATTCCTGTTGCATAGGAATATTTATTTTGTTTGATGGCTTCCAAATGCTGCTCCCTCAATTTGTCTCTAAAAAGATTGATTTCTGCTTCTAATATTGTGGCATCCACAATATTTATTTTTTCGTAATCGCTGGATAAGTTTTTGCACATTGCATTTAGTGCAGACCCCACCAAAACGTACATTTTTTCTAGATTTTCATCATTTTCCGTTCCATAAACAATTCCTTGCTCACGTTTCGATTTGTAAAAAATTGCCAACTGATAAATGGCATCGCCTATACTTTCCAAATTATCGACAACACGCAGCATATAGCTTATTTTCAAGGAACTTTCGTTGCTTAACTCACTCTCTGAAATTTTAGTCAAAAAAGTGGCTATTTCTATTTCCATGCGGTCGGTAATTTCCTCATATTTTGCCGTTCTTTCAAAAACTTTGGCAAAATGCTTTTCATCGGTTTTCGGATTTACAAGGTCGGGCAAAAATCCATACATCCGCTCCAAGCGATTTGCAAAAGTTTCCAGTTCTTTTTTCGCCGATTCCAAATCCAATTCCGAAATACTCACAAAACGAGTGGGAATATGCTGCAAACGAAATTCTTCTTCCTCTTCCTTTGTTTTCACCATTTTGTTTACTATTTTGATAAAAACAGGAATAAACCACACCAACAATAATGTATTAAGAATGTTGAATGAACTATGGAAAAGAGAAAGCGCCACGGGAATTGCTTCAGGATTGCTAAATGGGGAATTGTTCCCTATCGCTATCATAACAGAATCAATTCCTTGTAGGAAAAACCGGAAAACAATCAGCATCCAAATAACACCAAGGACATTGAATAAAAAATGTGCACGGGCAGCTTTTTTTGCAGTAGAATTTGCCATAATGGCCGCTAAATTTGCTGTAACCGTAGTACCTATATTTTCGCCCAAAACCATTGCTGCTGCAATTTCAAAACTTACCCACCCTTGGCTGCACATGACCAAAGTAACGGCCATCATTGCGCTGGAAGATTGTACAACAACCGTCAAAATGGAACCAATGATTACAAAAAGAATGATTGACAAGTATCCATAAGAAGAAAGCGAAGCAATAGACTCTAAAATTTGAGGAAATTGTGTGATGTCGGGCACAGAATTTTTCAAATATTCCAAGCCTAAGAAAAGAAAACAAAATCCTATGATAAACTCCCCAATGGATTTATATTTGCTCTTTTTTGAAAAGAAAAGAAACATGGCCAAGCCAAATAATGGAATGGCAATGGCCGAAATTGAAAATTTGAATCCCAATAAGGAAATAATCCAAGCTGTAACCGTAGTTCCGATATTGGCACCCATGATTACGCTAATGGCACCTGCAAGGCTTAGCAATCCTGCATTCACAAAACTTACAACCATTACCGTTGTTGCCGATGAAGATTGAATGGTTGTTGTGATAAGAGCGCCGGTAAGCACACCGTTTGCAGGTTTTGAGGTCATTTTTGATAAAATAAACCGCATTTTATTTCCTGCAATTTTCTGCAAACCCTCACTCATAAGTTTCATCCCATAGAGAAAAATCCCCAAAGAGCCTATCAACACCAAAAAACCCGTAACAATTGTAAAAATATTCATTTTTCTTATAGTTTAAAAGCCTTAATTTATAGTAAAATAGAGCCAAGCTATGCGCAATGCAAAGATACATTTTTTTTCAAAAACAAACCCAATCTGAATCCCTAAGCAACATTCTTTCAGACAGATACTTAGAAATATGAGAGATGCTAATAAATTTACCCTAAGCTATTTATCCCAAAAATCCGATTTTTCTTAAAATGGCCATTTCCACAAAAGCAAATACCTTAGACAATTTAAAAGTATCTTTGCATTGCAAAAGTTTCCTAAACAATGAAACACTATACCATCCCTATTTTTATCCCTGAGTTGGCCTGCCCCTTCCGTTGCATTTATTGCAACCAGCACGTTATCACTTCGCAGGAAGGAATTCCGAATGAAATTGAAATTATAGAAACAATTGAATCTCATCTGAAAACTTTTTCGAAAGGGGCAAATGTTCAAATAGGATTTTATGGGGGGACATTTACAGGACTTTCATTGAAACAGCAGGAATATTTGCTGCAATTAGCAAAACCGTACTTGGAAAAGGGATTGATACATTCCTTAAAACTTTCCACGCGTCCGGATTATATTACTGCCGAAAATTTAAAATTGCTGAAAGATTTTGGTGTAAAAGAAATTGAATTGGGAATTCAGTCTTTTGATGAAGAAGTTTTACTTCAAAGTAAGCGGGGATATACTGTTCGACAAATTGAAGAATCGGCAGAGCTAATCAAAAGTTTTGGTTTCGACTTGGGCATGCAAATGATGTTGGGACTTCCTGCAGACACCAAAGAAAAAACTGTTTATACTGCGCAAAGGATTATTGCCTGCGGCGCAAAAACCACACGGATTTACCCGACCTTGGTTATTGAAAACACCGACTTGGCGGAACTTTATACGGAGGGGAAATATGCGGTTTTGAGTATGGGCGAGGCCGTTGATTGGGCAAAGGAGGTTTCCCTTTTGTTTGAACACGCCAATGTAACCATTTTACGGATGGGTTTGCACCCTACCAAAGATTTCTTGCAAGGGCAAGGTTTTCTGGCAGGCCCTTTTCATGTTTCTTTCAAGGAATTGGTGCTGAGTTCCATTTGGCAAGATATTTTACAACCTTTGATGGAAAAATACCCCAAAGGCTCTTCCTTGAAAATCGGCGTAAATCCTAATGAATTGAATGCAGCCGTGGGATACAATGCTGCCAATAAAAAAATGCTATCAGAATATTTTAAAGATGTTCGGTTTTTTGCCTGTCCAAATTTGAATGGCAGAAGAGAGACATCTATTACAAAGATTTAAATTTACAAAAAAAGGCAGGCTATTTGAATTCAAATAGCCTGCCTTTAATAAATTTTCTTTGTTTAAAAAGTCAATAAAATTAAAGCCTGTGCTGCCAAAATCCGTAAAAACATTGTAAAGGGATAAACCGTAGCATAAGCTGTGGACTGTGCTTGTACAGGCGCCAAGCTATTGGCAAATTCCAACGCGGGAGGATCGGTCATGGAGCCGGAAATAATTCCGCAGATTTTCAAATAATTATATTTCATAATGCGAGCAACTGAAGCTACAATGAAAATCGGGATAAAGGTAATGGCTGCCCCGTAAAGCATCCACATGTAGCCGCCATTGGAAATCGTAGCCACAAATTTTTCTCCAGACGAAAGCCCTACTGCGGCCAAGAAAAGAATGATCCCAAATTCGCGAAGCAACATATTGGCGCCGGGAACAATATAAAAATCCAATTTACCGATACGCCCTTTGTAGCCGAGTAAAATGGCCACTAAAAGTGGTCCGCCTGCAAGGCCTAATTTTGCCGGCGCAGGAATACCGGGAATAAAAATCGGGATGCTTCCTAAGATAACACCCAAAAAGATTCCTAAGAAAATAGGCAAAGTGTTGGGAATGGATAATTCTTTTGTGGAATTTCCCAACTCTTTTTGAACATCGGGAAGGAGGGCTTTCTTACCGACAACTCTTACGGCATCGCCTAATTCAATGGTGGTAGAGCGAGTCGGTAGAATTTCTTCTCCTGCACGGAAAATACGGGTAATATTGGCTTCGTATCGGCGGTAGATGCCTATTTGTTCTATGGTTTTACCGGCCACTTTCCTGCTGGTTACCATTATATTTTCCATAGCTAAATCGCCTGAAATTTCTTTCTTCTCAGCGATTTCCACCTGTCCTATTTTTAACTGGATGTTGTCAAGATGAATGACCTCCGAAACACCATGAATAATATCGCCTTCTTCAACAGCCATATTCTCTGATGCTACAAAAAAATCACCTTTCCTTTCTATACGAGACACAACCAATTCTTTATCTATTACTTTCCTTATATAACCAACAGTTTTTCCAAAAAGGCTTGGATTGGTTACTTTAATGGTAACACTTTCCAATTTCTTTAAATCATTTTTATTTTGTTCGTTATAATTATCAACCTCTTTCGAAACTTTTATTTTGAAAAATGCACGAATCAAAATCATGGTTAAAATAATACCCAAAACGCCAAAAGGATAAGCTACGGCATAACCCATACCGGCAATTTCAGCACTTTCGGTACGGCCATTTTCTGTTAAAATTTGTTGCGCAGCGCCCAGCCCGGGTGTATTGGTAACGGCCCCACTCATCACTCCTGTAATAACATCTGAGGGTACGCCGCCAACAAAATGAAACAAAGAGGCAATACAAAATCCCAAAAGAACTATCGAAGCAGCAAAAAGATTGAGCTTTAACCCATCTTTTCTTAATGTGCTGAAAAATCTGGGGCCTATATCAATACCGACGGCATAGACAAAAAGAATCAGACCAAATTCGCGAACAAAATGTAAAATATGAGGGTCTATTTTTGCACCAAAGTGTGCGGCGATAAGCCCTGCAAATAAAACTCCGGCAACGCCTAATTTTACATTCTTAATTTCAATTTTGCCAATAGCCACCCCCACAAAGGCCGTTATGGCGATAAAAATTAGTGAAGGAACAACATCTCCTTTGGTCAATAAATTTATGAAAAATTCCATAGTGTATTTTGATAAGTATTATGTGTAAAGCGTTAAAAGGTATTTTTAGTTTGATTTCTGATATAAAACGGATTAAAATCCTTCCTATTCTAAAGGATAAAGATGTATTAAATAATTTTCATAAATTTAATGTCCATGTTCTTCCGTTGCCATGCCAATATAAAGTGCTGAAAGTAAGGTGAAAACATAGGCTTGGATAAAGGCAACCAAAAGTTCGAGCAGACTTATAAATAATGAAAAAAATACAGGTACAGGCGAAACGCCATAGGCCAAAGCCGGTGACATTTTCCCGAAAATGAAAATCATGGAAATAAAACCTAATACAATGATATGTCCTGCTGCCATATTGGCAAAAAGACGAATCATTAAAACAAAAGGTTTTGTGAAAATACCCATAATTTCTACTATAGGCATCAAGGGAAGTGGAAATTTCAACCACCAAGGCACGCCGGGTGTATTGAAAACATCTTTCCAATAGTTTTTGTTACCATTGAGGTTGGTTACAAAAAATGTAAAGACTGCCAAAACCAAGGTTACGCCGATATTTCCGGTAACATTTCCGCCACCGGGGAAAATCGGAATCAAGCCCAAAAGATTATTGACAAAGATGAAAATGAAAATTGTCAACAAAAAAGGCATGTATTTTTCATATTTTTTACCGCTGATAGCCGATTTGGCAACATCGTCGCGGATAAAAATAATAAGCATTTCGATAAGAGATTGCATGCCTTTGGGCGCCTTCCCTTTGTTTTGCAGGCATTTTTTCCGCACATACAACAAGGTCGTTAAAATAAGCAGCGCACTGAAAATAATGGCGACAACCGTTTTGGTAATGGAAAGGTCTAATGGTTTTTCGCCGGTAAAAGCACCTTGTTCGTCCACACAAACGATTTTCCCTTTGTTTTCGCCGTCATTTTCAAGTTTAAAACCCTTGTAAGCGTGGTGCCCATGTTCAAATTTTGAGGAAAGGAAACAATGAATTTTCCCTCTGTGGAAAAGAATGATGGGCAAAGGAATGCTGATATGTTTTTCGCCAATGGTCAGCAAATGCCAATCGTGAGCGTCAACAACGTGTTCCAAAATCATTCGTCCGGCATTGAAATCTGATTTTTCTTCCGAAGCAAAACCTTTCAAGGGCGCCGCAAAAAGAAGAAATATTATTCCGATAAAAAGGAGATTTTTCTTCATGACTCTCGCGTTAAAACATTTGTAAAATCACGTTATTGAATGCACAAACTTACGAGATTTTAACGAAATGCCAAAATAAAATATAAAAAAATGCTAATATGCTGACAGGTGGTAAGATAGTACGGCCGGTAAAATGTTTTCGAAGGGGATTGCCGCAAAAATAAATTTGAAGAACGAAAGAAATGAGAGTACGTGCAAATATTAATGCAAACGTAATTTTTACAAACTTACATTTACAGCAAAAAGAGGATTATAAAAGTTTAATTGGATGAAGAATTTGTCGAAGAATTTATTCGGCATTCATTTCCAATCCGATTTTCAGCCAATTGAAATAACGTTGTTTCAATTCCTGTGGCGCTAAGATTTTAATATCGCCCGTGTGTTTTAGCAGTTCTATAAAAAAATCGTGGGTAGTGAAAATATTTAATTTGATTCGCAACTCAATCTCATTGTCAATCAAAATTTCCTGAGAATGATGAAACGGATAGGATTTGATATAGTTTGCTTTGCCTCGTGTGAAAGAAAGAACGACTTCCTGTGGCAAAGAATTTCCTTCGGGCAGCATGATGCCGAAGCAGTGCTCAAACTGACTGAATACAGGCTGTTCCGGTTTGTATTTGAATTTTGTTGTTGTGGTTTCTAACTGGCTGATTCTTTCAAGGCCAAAAGTCCGCAAAGCCTTTTGTTTGGTGCAATAA
>JAVBMO010000074.1:0-4412 GCA_031552355.1 Bacteroidales bacterium
ATCCTATGACTATAAAATCTACAATATCATGCAAATATACTAAATTATAAATGGAAAATTATCTTCCTATTTTCAAATATTGATTTTTGGGCATTTAATTTCCTCATTCTGGTTTTTCCAGATAAGATTTTATGATTTTCAGGATTGGTAGGCTTTTCGATTTTTTAAAAACAGTCATACTCATCACTAAAACCATTTTCAAATCTTTACATTTCCTTACAGGATTATAATTAAGAAATTTCTCTGTATTACAAAATTCAATAAAATAGGATAGCAAGCAATTTTTTCATAATTTCATATTTTTCTATAATTTCACATTTTTATCAGTTAAACAAAAGTACAATAAATTGTACAAAATTTCCAATTTTGAGTTTATCAAATAACATATTCAGAAAGAAAGTCTTATACAAATAAACAAAAAAACAGTAAAAAGTTTTATTGTTGTATCCTATTTTTTTAAATTTTAATTTGTCTATCTTTGTGCTTAATCTTGGCAAAAATTTAAAATAAACATCAAAATTCACCAAATTATGAATAATTGTCCAGTTTTTTACAAATCCCTATTCAGTTCCACAGCGAGCAAAATCAATGTGGAAATGTGGGACAAAGCATTAGATACTTTCGATGAGAAAAAGTATTTGGAAAGTTTTCACTTACTTTTAGATTATGTAAATGCCGAATTGCGTCCCAAGTATGGAAATACTGACGGAACTGTTTTTAAAATTCCTCATGGGTCTATTGTGGTAAATATTGAAATCAAAGATGGAATGGTCAATATTTCCGCACCATTTTTGGAAGTACAACAAAATTCTATTGTTCCTCTTTTGCGCCAAGTTTGTTCATTGAATTTCAACAACATGGATTTGGCTCAAATTTATTTGCGGGAAAACAAATTAAATTTTGAATACAGTTGCAAAATCCACGAACTAAATCCGTATAAAATCTATTACATATTGCGCGAAATTTGCATGACCGGCGATAAATACGACGACGAATATGTAACAAAATTCGGAACAAAAAGGCTTTATGAACCTATTGTTACCCCTTTCCCTGCAGAAAAAGCTGAAGAAACTTACAAAACCATTCAGGAATTTATAAAAAACGCCATTGAATACATCAATTATTTTGAATCAAAACGTTGGTTTGGTTTTGGTTGGGATATGGCAGCTCTTACTTTGAGGCAAATAGAATTTTATGCCCAACCTCAAGGCCAATTAAAAAACGATTTGGAAAAAGCTATTAACGACATGTATATCAAAAACATGTCAATACCTGAAAGGGTAACTGAGGCCAAAAAGTTTTTGCAAGAACTTCAATCTTCAGACAAAGCTAAATTCATTGAAGATTTATATTTTGTTCAAATCTTTATTCCTGAAAAAAGACGGTCTTCATTGCAAAATATTCAGGAAAACCTTGAAGAAGAGCACAAACGCACAAAAGAAGGTATGGCCAGCGGAAATTATATGGCTGTTGTTTTAGGTATTTTGTTCAGTTTCTATAATGTTTACCACCACAATAATGTGCAGGAAGACATTAATATAACAATGGTTGAAGCTATGGAAAAATCATCAGGAAAATCTTGGGAAGAAGCTGCTGTAATTTTGAGCAAAGCCCTTGATAAAATTATGAATGGTGAACTTTCTTCAGGTTCTAAAAAAAGTTTCTTATCCCGTTTGTTCGGAAAATAATTTTTCGAACAAATTAGAGACAACAAATATTTTAAAAGTAATACAATAAAAAAGAGAAAAGATATGCAAAACGATATAATTTCAGAAGTAGTCTTTAAAGTAAATCATGCCGGCGGTTCCGGTAGCTGTTTTTACTTAAAAAAATACAATATTTTTGTTACCAATTTCCACGTTGTGGAAGGGTTTCAGGAAGTGGCCATTGAAAATGCAAAAAAAGACCGTTTTTTAGCCAAAGTGGTTTTAATCAACCCATTGGTTGATTTGGCTTTTTTGCATTCAGACAACGATTTCAGCCATTTACCCGAATTGGAATTGGATATTGAAAAAGAAGTAAAAATCGGCGAACGCATCAGTGTGGTTGGGTATCCTTTTGGAATGCCTTACACGGTTACTGACGGAACGGTTTCGGCGCCTAAACAATTGATGGAAGGACGCACTTACATTCAAACCGATGCGGCTGTAAACCCCGGAAACAGTGGCGGTCCTATGTGCGACGAAAACCAAAAAATCATTGGAATTACTGTAGCCAAATTCAACGACGCAGATAACATGGGATTTGGTATTCCGGTTGCCTTGTTGGATAAAATGCTGGCTTTGGTAAATTCCATAGACCGTAGCACATTTGCTGTTGAATGCAGCACTTGCCACAAACTTATCAGCGACAAAACCCAATTCTGTCCTGCATGTGGAAATAAAATTGACGACAAACTATTTAATAAAAAATCATTGACTGAATTAGCTATTTTCTGTGAAGAAGCTATTCAGGAAATGGGAATCAATCCGGTTTTGGCTCGCAAAGGACACGAACAATGGCAATTTCACAAAGGAAGTTCAGAAATTCGTATGTTTGTTTACGACCGCGATTATCTATTTGCCACTTCGCCCATAAACACTTTGCCAAACGAAAATTTGGAACCTTTGTTGAAATTTTTGTTATCCACAGAAATAAAACCATTTATTTTGGGTTTGCAAAACAATGATATCTTCATTTCATATAGAGTTCATCTTTCCGATATTTTCTCTGACGAAAAAGAAAATATCAAGAAAAATTTCACAAATCTTGCCCTGAAAGCCGATGATTTGGATAATTACTTGGTTGATACTTTTGGCTGTGGTTTTTCGGAATATTCTAAAAAAGACGCATAATAATAAGGCAAACATAAACACCACATAGGTACACAAATTTTCTATGTGCCTATGTGGTAAATTTTGTGGATAAACGGTTTTAATGATGAGTGATGAGTGGTTTGAAAATCCCGAAATCCTGTCAAAAAGAATTACTGAAGGAATTTCCTGTACTCTCTTTGCTGCAGAAACAAGAAAAAACTCTGTAGTAAGTACTCTGCGGTGATGCGGTAAGAATCTGCGAAGAAAAACCCTGTCAAACACGGAAAAACTGCGGCAATTTTGAGAATTTCTTCATCAAAACTGTTTTCACGCCCCCTACCCCATTTTTCCTTACAGCATAGTAATCTTCTTTCCAACGTGTGAGAACTGTTGAGAAGCCGTTGTTGCTCAATCCGCCGGATTTCATCAGCACCAATGGCAAACTGAGGTAAGACACTTTTTTAGGTGATAAATTTTTGAATACACGCAGGATAAATTCATAATCGGCAGCAATTTTCAAATGGGTGTCAAATCCACCCACTTTTTCATACACTTCTTTTCTCATAAACAACGAAGTGTGTGGTGGCGACCAGCCCGATTTCAGATTTTGCGGCTTAAATTCTTTCGACTTCCACGAACGAAGTACTTTGTGCGAATTTTTCTTTTTCATGATCTTGATATCGCCATAAAGCACATCAATATCATGATTGGCAAACCGTTCGGCAACCGATGACAAGATATGCCTATCGGCAAAAATGTCATCGGAATGTAAAAAGCCAATAATATCGCCCGAGGCCATTTGTATGCCTTTGTTCAAAGCATCATAAGCACCTTTGTCGGGTTCTGAAACTATTTTGGAAATTTTTTCTGCGTATTCGTTGATAATAGTAAGGCTGTCATCGGTGGAAGCACCGTCAATAATAATGTATTCAACGGGTGCGTAATCCTGTGAAAGCACACTCTCAATGGTTTCTCTCAGCGTTTCCTCGCGATTATATGTTACCGTAATAATTGATATTTTCATCAGCGCCTTACCTCTTCACATATCTCTAAAAACCTTCTTGCCCGCTCCTTTGCCGAAGGAAATTTCATTAATTGAAGAGAGCCTTTTTCTATTAATTGCAATTGCAATGTTTTATCAGATATAATATTTTGTATTTTTTCTACTATGTCTTCTGCATCCAATGGGTTGAAATAAATTGCCGCTTCCTGACAAACATCTTTTGCAAAAGAAAGATTTGAAGTAAGAACCGGTTTTTGCATTTTCATGGCTTCAGGATAATTTGCCGAAAAACATTCCAACAAACTTGGCAAAAACAAAGCATCACATTCTGCATAAAGCTGTGGACAATCCTTAATATTTATTTTGCCTACATTTACAATATTCCCCCGAACCGAATCCGAAATAACTGTCTGATAATGGCTTTTATCTATGGTTATCACAAACTTCACATTACCAAATCCTCTTTTTTTCAAGAGTGGAATTACTTCATTGAGAACCTCTAAGTTCTTATGTTTGTGATAAGAAGCCAATGTCAGAAACCGAAATTCATCTTCACTTCTTGGGTGCAAAAATACACTTTTTTCCTTAATTTCCGGTGCAATGAAGTAAGAATT
>JAVBMO010000089.1:0-4262 GCA_031552355.1 Bacteroidales bacterium
TTTTTACTAATCTTTTGGCAGGATTGGCTGCCTATAGTTTCTTCCCTAAAAAACCTGCCATCAAAGTCGATTTTGATCCTATATCCAATCAACTTGCTCTTTATTAATGCTTTTTATATCGAACTCAGGTTTATAGAAAAAGAGGGACAAAATGTCATATTCGACCCCAACGGGGTCGAACAACATGGTGAATTCTCATTCATATAACTATACAATACCTTTGGCATTGATAATGAATGCATTTTATATCGAACTCAGGTTACTAAAATTATGGAATTAGATAAAGTTCATAGTTACGTTGGGCACAAAAAAACTATAGATGGATTTGGATCGGTGTTGATAGAGAGGCCAAACAATACGTTGATTTCGTTGTTGGGGACAGAAGTTCAAAAACAGGATTAAAGTTGTGGGATAAAATAGAGGAACAGGCTACAGGAATTGTTGCAGCTGATTATTGAAAATCATATAACGAAATAATACCGGCAGAAAAATTGATACAAACAAAAGCAGAAACATATACAGCAGAAAGCTATAATGCTCAAATAAGACATTTCTTAGCCCGATTTAGAAGGAAAACAAAATGCTATTCTAAAAGCGTGGAAATGATAATTTGTTCTCTTAAATTACTTATGGCTAAACGAAATAATTTAATATCTATACAAATTTACTAATCCCTAAAATTTAAATAGTTACTCGGCAATGGCTGCGAAACTTTTTATAATTTTGCGTTAAAAGTCTTAAAACAATCTGGCGTCATTCATGTTAATTATAATTAAAACAAAGTTTTGAAGAGGAAGCTTTTTTTATGTTTGCTGTTTATTCTCTGTGCTTTGAATGCCAAGGCGCAGTATTACGATAGTGGGCAAGATCCGGCGAACACGCATTGGCGACAAATCAAAACAGCTTATTTCCAAATTATTTTTCCCGATTTTTATGAAGAAAAGGCTCGTTATTTAGCCCGCAATCTTGACTCTGTTTGCAGTGCCGTGAAATTTTCCCTACCTGCCAAATCCACCCCCATTCCCTTGATTATACATCCGCAAAGTTCGGTTTCCAATGGTTTGGTGGTTTGGGCGCCCAAACGTATGGAGTGGTGGTCGTGTTCGCCTCAGCAAACCTATCATCTGCCTTGGTACGAACAATTGAGTATTCACGAATACCGCCATGTGGTGCAAATGCAGCATATTACCGAAGGGGTTTCGGGCGTTTTGACCGATATTTTTGGGGAACATATTACCGGCGCCATTGTAGGGCTTTTTGTTCCTACGTGGTTTATGGAGGGCGATGCCACCGCCACGGAAACCTCGTTGAGCGAAGTCGGGCGTGGGCGTTCTGCCGATTTTCAGATGGAATTAAAGGCGCAGGTCGAAGACCTCGGCATTTATTCCTACGACAAGGCTGCATTCGGTTCGTATAAAGATTTTGTGCCCAACCGCTATGTTTTGGGTTATCATTTGGTGTCTTTTGGACGTGTGGAATACGGTTTTCCCGTATGGGAGTCGGCCATGACGACAGTGGCGCGTAAACTTTGGCTTTTAAACCCGTTTGAAAGAGGAATTAAATATGTCAGTGGGTTGAATATGAATGGTTTTTATAAGCAATCCATGTCTTTTTACGATTCATTGTGGAGCGCTCAGCCACAAACCATGCCCCAGAATATCTCACACAGATTAACTTTGCCTTCGGATATTTATACCAATTACCTTTCGCCGAAATATGCCAACGATTCCACGGTTATAAGCCTGAAAAACAGCTTGGAAAAAATAACCCATTGGGTTGAGGTTTCGCACAATGGGAAAGAAAAACGGCTCAGAAAAACGGCATCAGTCTATAATTCCGATTTTGATTTTTATGACGGGAAAGTACTTTGGTCGGGAAATACGCATCATCCGCGCTGGGGACAGGTGGTTTATTCGCAGTTGTATGAATTTGATTTCAACCAAAACGAAAAAAACTGTTTGACAAAAAAGAAACGGAATTTTTCGCCGAGATATATTGCCGGCGGAAAGGCCATACTTGCCGTTGAAGACAATACTTTGAATGAGCACTGTCTTATTTTGCTCGACAAACAAGGAAATGAAATCCGCCGAAGCGCTTCATTTTCGAAGAAAACGGTTTCGTATCCGTGCTCAAAGGGAATAGATAGCCTTGTGTATTTCGTTGGTGTTACGCTTGAGGGAAGAGGAATCTATGTTTTTGATTGGCAGAGCGGCGCCGACAGGCTTTTCTTTGATATGGGAAATGCCAACCTTTCGTTTTTGACTTTGCGAGGCGATAAATTGTTTTTTACTTCCGATTTCCGGGGTGTTTCGCAGGTTTATGCGTTAGATATTCCCAGCCGAACGCTTTTTTGCCTGACTTCGGCAAAATATGGCGTACAAAATTATGATATAAATCCTACACAAACCCGCATGGTTTATAGCACTTATTCAGGAAAAGGGTATTATTTGGAAGAATGTGGATTGGCGTTTACGGAAAAAGTTTTACAAATAACGGAAGACAGTTATCCGATTGCTGATGCTTTGTCGAAAATGGAAAAAAGTCAGGTGGTGTTCAATAATCTTGTTCCCGACAGTTCTTTTCAGGTGAGCAAATACAATAAATGGGCGCATTTGCTGAATTTTCACAGTTGGGCGCCGATAGCCATAGACCCCAGCCAACAAACCATTTTGGGGACAGGGTTTTCTGTTATATCGCAGAATATTTTGAGTACATCTTTTATGGAAACCGGTTTTATTTGGAACAATGAAGAGGGCAGAGGAGCTTTTTATATGGATTATACTTACAAAGGTTTTTTCCCCATTTGGACAACCAATTTAGGTTTCAAAGGCCGGAAAGTAAAATCCAACGATAAAGATGTTACATGGAACGAACTTACGGCAGGCACCCGTTTGCGTTTTCCTTGGAGTTTCAACGATGAAAATACGTTATATGGATTTTCTACTTCTGTTTCGTATGAATTCAAAAAAATTTATCCGTTGCAAAACTATAATTCCGATGTTCATGAGAATCATTTGATAAGCTTGGGCGCCTCTTTGTATCATGAAGAAATACGTGCACCGCGTTCAATTTTGCCGCAATGGGGGCAAAGCTTGTCTGCCAATTTCAGTGAAAGTTTGAATATCGGTCAAAATTCATGGCAAATAAGTATTTATGGCCGTTTGTTTTTCCCCGCTTTTTGGCCTACCCACAGTTTCAATTTGTATGCAGGATACCAACACAACAAGGAGGGGGATTTTACTTTTTCGAGCCTTGTATCTATGCCACGGGGTTATGCTACCATGCGTACCGACAATTTGTTCAGCAACAAGCTTAATTATCTGTTACCGTTATGGTATCCCGATTTTCCGGTTTGGCGCATACTCTACATGAAACGGATTTATACCAATCTTTTTTACGATTTCATGTGGTATTCCGAACCCGGCAAGAACTACCAATTTAACCAATCTTTGGGTTTGGAATTGAATTTCAATATAATTTTTTTACGTTTGGAATTTCCTATCGACACAGGCGTCCGTTTTTCATATATGCCTGATCTGAAAGATTATGCCTTTGAATTTTTGTTTTCTATTTCCATTTAAATTGTTTTGAGTAATTTTGAAAATAATTTTATGGAAACCGCACAAGGGTTCCGTATTTTTGTTGAATAAAAATTGACTCCTATTTTAGGAAAACTTAAAAATAAATTACACAACCATGAAAAAGAAAATCGTACTACTTACAACAGCTTTATTTTTTATTGCAAACTTTGCTCAAGCTCAATTATCGATGGGTGTTCAGGCAAAATTGATAGGCTATAAATTTTCAGAACCTACACGGGATTACATTACTTCATTTAAACCCGGATTTGAATTTGGAGCATTTGCCCGTATAGGTGGAATTTTAAATATTTGCTATTTTCAGCCGGAAATGGGATTTTCTTACATAGGTGGAAATATAAGTCCCGAAAATCAAAACGAAGTGCCTTATCAAGCGGCGGCATTTACAATTCCATTGCTTTTTGGCGTTAATGTTGTTGAAACTTCGGAAGCCAACTTCAGAGTCTATGTAGGGTTGGGTAATACCATTTCCATTTTGGATAATATTACGGTAATGCAAGATGCATGGTCGGAATTGGCGTCTGTTGTTCCCCCTCAATATCAAAGGGATTCCTATCCATACCAAATATCAGGTATAGTAGGTATTGGTTTCGATATTATGGATGTTACCATTGATTTGCGCTATGGAAGAGGCTTTAATCCTACCATGAAAATAGGGGACGA
>JAVBMO010000109.1:0-16438 GCA_031552355.1 Bacteroidales bacterium
TTTTCATCGCGATTATTTGTCGGGAAAAGAATTTGAGAAATACCCATTTTGGATTGCCCATTATTATGAAAAAAAAATCAAAACTTCGTGTAAATGGTCGTTTTGGCAACATAGCGACAAAGCCCACATCAACGGAATAGATGCTTATGTGGACATGAATGTTTACAATGGAAATTTAGATGGACTGAAAAAGATGTGTAAAAGGTAGTTTGAGTTAAAAGTTTAATGTGGTAGTAATAAACCGGTATGGATATAAAAGTAACAATACAAAAGTTCAAAAAGTGTAAAATGAAATACTCTAAATTTGTAAAATGAAATATTCGAAATTTGTAAAGTAAAATGCTCGAAAAATGTAAAATAAATCATATCTTTGCAGTAAAATATCAAACAAAATGAAATATAGCAGCAGGGTATCGGATAGTGAGTTAAAAAGAAAGCTTGACTCAGCAGGAGCCTTGCTTATTCGAGGGCCAAAAGCTTGTGGAAAAACCGAATCGGCAAAACAATTTGCAAATAGTATTTTGGAGTTAGATCAGGATGAACAGGTACCTTTTTTAATGGAAACGGCTCCGCAACGCTTATTGCTCGGTAAAACACCACGCCTGATTGATGAATGGCAGGAACAACCTAAAATTTGGAACTACATACGCCATGAAATAGACAATCGAAAACAAACAGCACAATTTATTTTGACAGGATCAGCAAATCCCGATGAAAATATAAAAATGCACTCGGGCGCAGGTCGGTTTACTATACTCGATATGCGTACCATGAGTTGGCAGGAATTAGGATTTTCATCAGGGAAAGTGCGTTTGGCAACTATTTTTGAAGGTGAGAAAATTGATATTTATGATGAGCCGACCGAATTGGAATTTATTGTTGAAAGAATGATTATAGGCGGATTTCCGGCATTGATAGGGAAAAGCATTAGACAGGCAAGTGATTTGAATCGTGCGTATGTTGATTTGCTTGCCGAAGTGGATCTGAGCCGTGTTTCAAACACAAAACGCGATCCTGTAAAGGTGCGGGATTTACTGCGTTCTTTAGCTCGAAATACCGCAACAATAGTAGATATAACAACCCTCGAATCTGATATTCGAGAAAAGGAAAATAATGATATTTCTCGCCCAACAATCTATGATTATCTTGATGCGCTTGACCGATTGATGATCATTGAAAATCAACCGGCTTGGAATACACATATTCGTTCGTCATCTTCGTTGCGAAAATCACCCAAACGTCATTTTACGGATGTTTCACTTGCGGTGGCGATCTTGGGAGCAAATAAGGAGTCGTTGCTTAATGATGTCAAATTTACAGGATTTTTGTTTGAATCGCTTGCTGTGCATGAACTCCGCGTGTATGCACAAGCAAATGATGCAAAAGTGTATCACTATCGTGATTCAAGTGGTTTGGAAGTTGATGCCATTGTGCAAAAGCATAATGGTGATTGGTGTGCTTTTGAAATAAAATTGGGGATAGGTCAAATTGAAGAAGCAGCGGCAAGTTTGAATAAATTTGTTTCTATTTTGGATGAAAAAAGAGTGAAACCGCCAAAATCACTAAATATAATTACCGGCACGGGGATTAGTTACACCCGTAAAGATGGAATTAATGTGATTTCATTGGCGTCACTTGGGTATTAAAATAAAGGGAAATGCCACTTTATTACTGAAATATAATTGTAAATTTGTAGGAATCAATATCTATTACATTTGAGACAGGATTTAAAATACTAAAAATCTGATGAAAAGGATTTTGATAATATTTTTTCAGGTGTTCATTGTGCTTGTCGGTATGGTGGTGCTGGCTCTTTTGATTCGACTCCCCTTAACTGAGGGAAGAGCCGCGAACTTAGATTTATTCAGCATTTACTCGGATCCGTTTATCTTGTATGGATATGCAATGTCAATCGCTTTTTTTGTTATTCTGTATAAAGTGTTCAAATTACTTGGATACATTCGGCAGAATCAAGTATTCTCATTAAATACTGTTCGGACTTTAAAAAGTATCAAGTATTGTGGAATTGTATTAAGTGTTTTAATTGTGATAGCAGGATTGTATATAAAAATATTCCATAATAAAGAGGATGACCCAGCGGGTTTTTTAGCGATTTGTATTCTGGCTACTTTCGTTTCAACCTTCGTTGCAGCGATAGCTGCAAAATTTGAAAAAAAATTACAGAATGCCATAGATGTGAAATCTGATGAATAGGATGGTGGAATAACTTGTTCCTGCGGAGAATTTTTTGTTATTCCCCGCAAAAATACGGTGAATAATTTGTATATTTGCTGCAAAAAAGAATTTGTAATGCCAAAATATATCTATCAACATGAAAATTGGCCTAATTTCACATGGGATGAAAAGGAAATTAGTCCCCTGCTCGGACAAGTTCGCAATTTACAAGGGAAAATCATTGGGCAAATGAATGTTTTTGGTTTTGCGTTGAAAGAAGAAACAGTGCTGACGACATTGACGCTTGATGTATTGAAATCTTCTGAAATAGAAGGTGAAAATCTTAACCCTGACCAGGTACGTTCATCCATTGCACGGCGATTGGGAATGGATATTGCAGGTTTAGTGTCTTCAAGCAGACATGTGGAAGGTGTTGTGGAAATGATGCTTGATGCCACACAAAACTATCAAAAAGTTCTTACAAAGGAGCGTTTATTTGGCTGGCATGCTGCCTTATTTCCAACAGGATATAGTGGTGCTTATAAAATAGATGTAGCATGTTATCGAACAGGAGAAATGCAGGTTGTCTCTGGTGCTATGGGAAAAGAAAAGGTTCTTTATGAAGCGCCTCAACCACAATTTGTTGAGCAAGAAATGAACGGATTTTTAGCATGGATTAACAGTGATGTAAAAATGGATTCTGTTGTAAAGGCTGCCATTGCTCATTTTTGGTTTATCATAATTCATCCATTCGACGATGGAAACGGGCGTATTGCAAGAGCTATTACAGATATGTTGCTTGCTCGTAGTGACGAAACCCCACAGCGTTTCTATAGCCTTTCAAATCAAATCCTTATTGACAGAAAGGAATACTATGAGGTTTTACAAAAGAACCAACACGGCAATGGTGATATTACTGAATGGATGCGTTGGTTTTTGAATAGTTTGTATCAAGCTTTAAATGCTACGGAAAACGTATTGCACAATGTGTTGCGTAAAATCAGGTTTTGGGAAATTCACGCAGAAACACCTATAAATAATAGACAACGACTGATGTTAAACAAATTGTTTGATGGTTTTGACGGCAAATTAAAATCTTCGAAGTGGGCTAAAATAACCAAATGTTCGCCCGACACCGCTTTGCGTGATATTAAAGATTTGATAGATAAAGGTATTTTGCGGCAAGAGTCAGAAGGTGGGAGAAGTACAAATTATGAACTGACCGATTTTTAGAAAAGATAATTTTGAATATGTTACTACGAAGAAAAACCAAAGAAATTTTTATAGGGAATATTCCCTTAGGGGGCGATAATCCCATTCGTATTCAGTCAATGACGAATACCCAAACGCAGAATACCGAAGCTACTCTTGCACAAATTCGGCGTTTGGTTGATGCAGGTTGCGAATATGTGCGTTTGGCGGTTCCCACGATAAAAGATGCTGAACATTTGGCGGTTATAAAAAATGAATTATTACGACAAAACTGTGCGGTGCCTTTAATTGCCGATGTACATTTTAATCCCAAAGCGGCCGAAATTGCTGCGGAAATTGTTGAAAAGGTGCGGATTAATCCGGGGAATTATGTTGATAGAAATGTAGGGAAGTTACATTATACAGATTTGGAGTATCGGGAGGAGTTGGAACGAATAAAAGAACGTTTGTCCGGTTTGGTGGAAATTTGTAAACAAAACAATACAGCCATTCGTATAGGGACTAACCATGGTTCATTATCCGAAAGGATTATGAGCCGCTATGGCGATACTCCGGAAGGTATGGCACAATCGGCTTATGAGTTTGTGAAAATTTGCGAAGAACTGGATTTTAGAAACATAGTTTTATCGATGAAGGCGAGTAATGTGAAGGTGATGGTTTATTCGACGCGTTTGCTTGTAAATAAGTTGGATGCTGAAAATTTGAATTATCCGGTTCATTTGGGCGTTACCGAAGCAGGAGATAGCGACGATGGAAGAATAAAGTCGGCAGCGGGAATCGGTAGTTTGCTTTTGCAGGGAATTGGTGATACCATCCGTGTTTCTTTGACCGAAGCCCCCGAAAAAGAAATTCCTGTAGCTCAAAAAATTGCTTCTATTTGCCAGCCCCAATTTCCTCCAACTGACGATTTTTTGAATTGTACAAGCTATTCGAAAAATGAAACATTCCAAGTGGAAAATATAGGAAGTCAAAGCGTTCCGGTTGTCATTTCTTCAAATTTTCAAAGTGAGGCAGATTATTATTGGGCGTCTTCAACCCAAATAAAAAACAAATTGGGAGAAAGTTTTCCTGTTTTCAAAAATTTGGATGAAATTTCAGGCGCTTCAGAGAAGTTGAATTTCTTTCGATTAAAGAATCTTTCGTTTGACGTTGTCAAAGAATTATACCAAATAGAAAAACCCTTTGTTTTGATTTCGGCGCTTGGAAATATTTCAGATGAAGTTAAATTATTTAAATATTTAAAAGGCAATGGAATAAAAATTCCTGTAATTTTACAACGGAATTTTTCCGACGAAAATACGGCCATGATTCAGGGCGCTTCGGAAATGGCGTTGTTTTTGATAAATGGTTATGGAAATGGCCTGGATTTTGAGCAATATTCTCAGACGGCCTTCAACGTTTTGCAGGCAACGGGAACAAGGATAAGCAAAGCCGAATTTATATCCTGCCCGTCGTGTGGCAGGACGTTGTACGATATAACCCATACGTTGCAACAAGTGAAGAAAGAGTTGCAGCATTTGACAGGCGTAAAAATAGGCGTGATGGGATGTATTGTGAATGGCCCCGGCGAAATGGCCGACGCCGATTATGGTTATGTTGGGAGCGGCCCCGGAAAAATAACTTTATACAAAGGGAAAACTGTTGTTAAAAAAGATGTCAGGGAAGAAGATGCTTTGCAGGAATTAATTGCTTTGATAAAGGAAAACGGTGATTGGATTGAGAAAGAAGAAAAATAAATGTGTAACCAAAAAAAATGAAAGCTATGAAAAAGATTTTAATGTTTTCGATATTGTTGATAGCAGTATTTCAAATAAATGCACAAAATCACTTTTTAGGTGTTAAAGGGGGAGTGAGTTGGACTAATATGGTGTCAAATGCTGATAATGAATCGGGATATAAATACAGAACCGGATTTGAAGGCGGCCTTACGTATGATTATATTTTCAAAAATTCCGTTACAGTTGGCGCAGACCTGATTTACAATCAAAGGGGAGCACGAGAGGATTTTATTCTCACAAATGAATTGGGTGATCCAACAGGGCAAAGTGAAGAAATAAAATCAAATTATGATTATTTATCACTTCCTTTGAAGGTAGGGTATATTTATGGAGAGGAAATCTATGCTTTTATAAATATAGCATTAGTCCCCTCTATTTTGTTGAGCGCAAAAAATATTTGGCCGATTCTCGATGCAGGAGAAGTCTATATGCCAGCAGAAACTTTTGATATAACAAATGAT
This sequence comes from Bacteroidales bacterium, assembly GCA_031552355.1. Classification (GTDB taxonomy): domain Bacteria; phylum Bacteroidota; class Bacteroidia; order Bacteroidales; family P3; genus JAVBMO01. Next base: position 5,627 of record JAVBMO010000109.1, read on the forward strand.
GTAACAAAATTTGATTTGGCAGCCTTGGCGGAAGTGGGCGTGGGGTATAAATTTGCCGAACGTTATATGGCTTATGCTTCATTCCAATACCAGCAAAGTTTTATATCCATTACTAATGATAATTATTTGCCCAATGTAGAGATGTATCACAACGGGATGGCATTGAGTTTGGGTATTAAATATGCTTTGGCAAAGAATTAATTTTTGAAAATTAACAAGAGTTATGAAAATACGTAATTTGCTGAAAGAGTTGGAAATCTTGGCGCCATTTGCCCTGCAGGAAAACTACGACAATTCGGGTTTTTTGTTAGGTGATGCCGATGCGGAAATTACCGGCGTTTTAATTACGGTTGATATTACCGAGGCTGTTTTGGACGAAGCCATCCGGAAAAAATGCAATGTGATTATTTCGCACCATCCGTTTATTTTTTCGGGTTTGAAAAAAATTACCTCGCAAAATCCGCAGGGACGCATGTTGTTGAAAGCCATTCAGCACGAAATTGCTTTTATTTCCATGCATACAAATTTGGATAATGTGAAAAATGGAATCAATGGGATTTTGGCGAAAAAAATAGGTTTGAAAGAAGTGGAAATCCTGCAACCCAAAGAACAGATGTTACGAAAATTGGTAACTTTTTGTCCCCTGTCGCATAAGGAAAGAGTACAAGAAGCCCTTTTTGAAGCAGGTGCCGGACACATTGGCAATTACGATTCTTGTAGTTTTCAAACGCAAGGAACCGGAAGTTTTCGGGGGAATGAAGCGGCCAATCCATTTGTGGGCGAAAAAGGTAAAATCCATTTTGAATCGGAAATACGGATAGAGGTAATTTATCCGGTTTATAAAGAGCAAAGTATTGTGAAACGTTTGCTCGAAACACATCCTTATGAGGAAGTCGCTTACGATTTGTATTCATTGAACAATGCTTTTTCCACTGTGGGTTCAGGCATGGTAGGAATTTTGGAAAAACCTGTACAGGTAGGAACGTTTTTCAATCATTTGAAAGAAATATTGCAAATTCCCTGCATACGGCATTCGAAATTCGAAGAAAAAGAAATACAAAAAGTGGCTCTCTGTGGCGGTTCGGGAAGTTTTCTAATTCAGGAAGCACAGAAAAAAGGCGTTGATATTTTTCTTACCGGCGACCTCAAGTACCATGATTTTCAGCAAGCGAGCCAAGCCTTGATTTTAGCCGATATTGGACATTATGAAAGCGAGCAGTTTGCAAAAGAATTGATTTACTCGTTTATTTCTGAAAAATTTAGTACTTTTGCAATTCTCTTTTCAGAGCACAACACAAATTTTATATCATACTTTTAATAAGATAAAGATATGGCAAAGAAAGTTTCGGCAAAAAAAACGGAAGAATTCGAACAAAACGAAGCCTTGTATGAGCTTCAACGCAGGGAAGAAGCCGATATTGCGGTAGAAAAACGATTAATCGCACTTTACACACTTCAGAAGATTGATTCTGAGATTGATAAAATTCAAATTATTAGAGGTGAACTTCCTTTGGAAGTACAGGATTTGGAAGACGAAATTGCCGGATTGGAAACTCGTTTGGTAAATTTTGAAGAAGAAATAAATGGTTTCAACGCAACTATTTCTGAAAAAGAAAAAATGATTGAGGAGTGTAAAAAACTTATCAAAAAGTATGAAACTCAGCAAAATAATGTAAGAAATAACAGAGAATTCGATTCTTTGTCCAAAGAAATAGAATTTCAAACGTTGGAAATCCAACTTTGCGAACGTAGAATTAAAGAAGCAAAATTGGGCCTTGAGCAAAAAACCAAGGAAACTGAAAAAGCTCAGGAAAAATTGAAAGAAAGAAAATTGGACTTGGATCAGAAGAGAAAAGATTTGGACGAAATTACGACCGAAACGGCCAAAGAAGAAGAAGAATTGAGAGAAAATTCTTTGAAACAAGAACAATTGATCGAAGAACGTTATTTGACAGCTTACAAAAAAATCAGAAAAAATGCGAAAAACGGATTGGCTGTAGTATGTGTAGAACGCGATGCTTGCGGTGGCTGTTTCAGCAAAATCCCTCATCAACGCCAAATGGAAATACGTTTTCATAAAAAAATTATTGTTTGTGAATATTGCGGAAGAATTTTGGTGGATGAAAAAATTGTAGAAGCTGCGGAATAAGATAAATTCTAAATAATGAAAGAGCGACAGCAAGCCATGAAGGAAGTTGTCGCTCTTTGTTTTTTGTGGAAAAAATGAATACAGTTGTACTTTTGATTGGCGGAAATGAAGGCGAACGCTTGATGTTTTTGCAGCAAGCTGTGGAACAGATAGAAAAAAGGGTAGGGGAGGTACTTAAAAAATCGAGTATCTACGAAACCGAACCTTGGGGTTTTTCTGCAGAACAAAATTTTTTAAATCAGGCATTGGTGGTTTCAACCGGGAAAAGCCCGCAGGAAACATTGAAAGAATGTTTGCAGATAGAAGAAAATTTAGGACGACAAAGACTTTCTGAAGGCTATGCTTCCCGTACAATGGATATTGATATTCTTTTTTTTAATGAAGAAATTATCCAAACAACGGAATTAGAAATTCCACACCCGAGATTGCATCAACGGCTTTTTGTTCTGTTGCCTTTGGTGGAAATTATGCCCGATTTTATCCATCCTGTTTTGAAAAAAAATATTTCGGCTTTACTCGAAAATTGCCAAGATATGCTGAAAGTAAGTAAGATAAAAGAATGATGTTGTGAAAAGTTTATGTTTTTTACGGAAAATACAAACTTTTTCTTTGTAATACAAAGATTTTTTGTACCTTTGCAAAGGTTTTCAAAAACGCCCGGGTGGCGGAATAGGTAGACGCGTTGGTCTCAAAAACCAATGAGAGTAATCTCGTACCGGTTCGATTCCGGTCCCGGGTACAAAGCGGAAGGAGAAATCTTTCCGCTTTTTTTATTGCCTATTTACCTCTAAATTCTAAGTGAAAATTTATAAAAAAAGCCTTGATAACTTTATATAGTCATCAAGGCTTTTTCTATTTTTGCTGCGTTTATTTTACTATCAAAGATTTTACTTCTGAAAAAGTTTTGCTTGTCAGCCTAACTACGTAGGTTCCGGATGGAAGATTTCCCAATTGCAATTGTTGGGCTTCCTTGTCGTATTTTATTTTTTCAGTTTTAACTAACTTTCCTTTGATGTCAAAAATAGTAACTCCTAACTGACCTGTATAATTTTCTACTTGAAAATTCACAAATTCCTTTGCTGGGTTCGGATACAATTTTACTGAAGCAGTGTTTTGTTTTTCAGGTTTTTTATTCACTCCTGTGTATTCATAAAAGTAAACATTGGCCTTTAATTGTAAGTCAGGGAAAAGAGAGTTTCCCATCAAACAATAAATTCCTTTTCCTTCAAAACTATTATCAAAACTAAAAACCCCTTCATTATTCGTAATGCCGTCTTCTATAGGCGCATTGTTATCTATATAATACCAGGAATACGATGTTGGCACGCCATGTGCAATATACTCGGAGCTTAAATCTACGGTAGATGTTGTAAGCATATTATTGAAAACAATATCTTTTTGTGGTGAATAAGAATATATATTTATAAACACTGATGGCAGCGTCGAAAACTTTAACTTATTTTCCATGCACCATATTTTTTCTAAGTTATCAGGTTCTACTTGTAATGTTTCCAAGTTATTAGAATAACAGCTCAGATATTTCAAAGAAGAACATCCTGACAAATTAAGGGTATTCATTCCATTAGTTTGGCATTCTAATTCAATCAAATTGCTTAAACCGGAAACATCCAAATTACTTATATGATTATAGCTGATTCTCAATAAATAAAGCTTATCACAACCCAAAACATTCACATTATATAAATTTGATTTATATGCACGGACTTCGCCCAACCTTTTGCAATCACTCAAATTCAATTGTGTAAACGGAACTTCATAACAATTAAAATAGGTAAGTATTTCGAAATTAGAAAAATCGACTTCGCCTGAAAGTTGTTTTTCCGCCCATTCCAATCTTTCTACCTTTATTTTGTTATTGCTTACCCCAAATTTTATTCCTGTAGAGTCAAATATCCAGTTTTTATCAGGATCAGGGTTGTTCAAATCAACGCCCAACACGTCTGCATTTGTTCCTTGTCTCAAAAAATTCTTAAAACGATCCAATTCTACTGTATCATAACTTAATTTAATTGTAATACGGTAATTTTTGGTATATCTTGTATCTTCTGCTGTTACAGTTAATGTTACCATATCTTCGCCTAAATCCAAAGGAATTGTCGTATTTCCAACAACGCTTGCATTGAGATTATTCAAAATTCCTTTGATGGTAATATCATCTGGGCGGCTATCTAATACCAGTAAATAATCCGATTTTTTAGGATCAAATGCAGGGCTTAAATATCCGCTGCTTAATTCTATTTTCTTTAAAGTTGTGTCATTGCTTCTTCTGTAAGTTTTGACTATATAGGTTTGTGTAAATAAATCATCTTCTGCTTGAATAAGTATCTCAAATGTATTCCAACCAAAATTATTCAAAGGAAATTTACCATTCCCCGAAACGATAGAAGCGCTGTCATGCGAAGTTTTAGCATCTATTTCAATACTTGCTACATCGGCGTCTACTGTATCTGTAATATATAGTAAACTGTCTTTGTTTACAAGCGGTCTAAACAGCAATGACGATGGTGTACCGGCTCCAACATATTTTTGCAAGGTAAGACTACCTAAACCACAATCGTTGCTTTGACGATGAAATTTAAGTGTGTAATTTGTTACACAAAGGATATCGCCCGGATTTTTTCTCCCTTTCAATTCTATTTTGCAAATAGTATCGCCCGGATTTATTTTTACATCCAAAGAACCTGTATCTCTCGTTGTTCCGGTTGTGTTATCAACGACTTTGATCCCATTAATAACTATGGAATCAAAAGTATAATCTGGAGTAGTACTTCTTCCAACAAAAATATTTGCTACACTGTCATTATACTTATATGTCGGAATTACATAATTAAATGTATCAGACGCATACCTGAACGCAGGCGTACAAGGTGTTACATTTAATTTATCTAAAACTGTATCTTGCATTAGAAATTCCAATTCCACCTCAGTTTTTTGTTCTGCTTTTAAAGCAAATGTAGCAACAAGGGATAACAAAATGAGGCATACTAATTTTTTCATATATTTAATTTTTTCATTATTCTAAAAATCAAAATCTACTGTGCAAAGATATTAATAATCTATGTTTTTAGACAATATTTTTTCCTCAAAAGACGGATTTAAGGAAAATGTGTTTTTTTTAAGTTTCAAACTACTTTATCTTCATTGTAAACGGGCAACTGTATAACAACCGTTGTTCCCACGCCTTCTTCTGAAATATAATGGATGTTTCCTCCTGATCCTTCTACAATTCCTTTCACAATAGTCAATCCCAATCCTGTACCGGATTTCTTTGTAGTGTAATATGGTTTAAAGAGATTTTCCATGGCTTTTTGGGAAATCCCCTTTCCATTATCAACAACTTTTATCTCGAAAAAGTTGCCTATAGCCTTTACTGACACATGAATAATAGATGTTTTATCCCCTTCTACAGCCTCTTTGGCATTTTTGAATAAATTGATAAATGCTCTGGTAAGTTGTTGCCTGTCAGACAATACAAAAGGATGATCCGGTATTTGAAGTTCTATCTGAGTATCCGTAAGTTCAACTTCTGAGAGTTCCTTTGCAGAATTCAAACTTTGAAGCAAATCGACCTTTTCTTTCTTTTGGCTCGAAAGTTTTGCCAGATTAGAAAATTCATCTGCTACAGACGCCAATAAATCTATTTGTTCTATAAGTAATTGTGCCGTTTTGTTCATTCTTTCCCCAAAATCGGGAGAATTGTCCCGCCATGTTCTTTGTAGCTGCTGTATGCTCAATTTCATGGGCGTCAATGGATTTTTTATTTCGTGAGCTACCTGTCTGGCCAATTCATGCCAACCACTTTCCCTTTCCGATTTGGCTATCAAGAACGCATTTTCTTCCAGCTTATCCACCATGTTGTTGTAGGCATTCACCAGTTGGCCTAAATCGTCGTTACTTTTCCACTGTATCCGTTGGTTCTTTTTATCTAAACTCAACTTGCTGAATTGTTCACGAATAATCTTCAATGGTTTGGTGATAAAATTGGTTGCAACCACAAAAACCAACAATGAAATAATCAGGAAAATTATATAGGTGTTGGAATAAGCGCCAATAAAGGTTACCATATCAATCCGTGCTTCGTTTGGCCTCGAAAACGTAGGTATTTCCACATAACCCAGCAATTCATTGTTTTTGTTTTTTAACATAAAATAAGATGAATTGTACAAAATATTTCCGATAGTTCCTTTTTGGAAGAAAAACATATTTCTTTCTTGCAGATTTTTTAATGCGCAAGGATTTGAAAATTGCGAAACAATTCCAGCTTCATAAATTTCGGGCGAAGAGGAAACGATTAGTTCCCCTTTAGGGTTGAAGACCGTGATTCCGACATCATAAGTTTTACTATACCTGTCTAAATCTGCTTGTAGTTTTTTAGCCAAAAGAGGGTCGAATGCTTTGCTTTTGTCATAAGCCTTTTCCATTTCTTTCTTCAAAAAGTTTAATTTTTCTTTCAAGAAAAAATCATCTTTATGGGAATTTACATCATTGATATAGATAACGGACACTACTCCAACAGAAATAAAGGACACTAATACAAGAGATATTAGCATGGTTTGCAAACGAGCTTTAAAATTATTCCCCTTGTCGAAAAAAACCATCCGGTTTACAAGAACAAAAATAATGGCAACAAAACAATACAAAAGAAATACAAAGGAGTAAATCTGAGAGCTGGAAGCCACGCTAAGATTTTTATAACTGACAACCCAACAATCCCTTCCTCCCTTGGTTAAAAACACAAGATGGCTATAACCATTTACATTAATATATTGGTAGCGAAGTGTTGTGTCATAGAATTTCTCGGGATTTTCCAGTATCGTTAAATAATGATAATCACCGGAACTTTGAACCAGCTTGTTATCTTCATATTTTGCAAATGAATAATGCCCAAAATCTTCATAATTTTTATAAGACGATTCATGTACAAGTAAGTCCGCGAGTCTTAAATTCCCGAATTTTCTATTTTGACTGAACATTAAATAGAGAAAAACACTATCATTTTCTGCATTTTTCAGAAGTAATGGCCCGCCTAAGTAAGAAATATTTTCCCAATTGGTATTCTTATAATAAAGATATGGAACCGATGTGGCAGAAGGATAATCTTCGTTGTAATATTTTTCGGCAACATCCTCAGGTTTTAACAAGGAAATATTAAAATAATATTGATTCCAATAATTAGTAAAGTAAGTTTGTTTTAAATATCGTCGAAGTTCTTTATCTGTAGCATTTTGCTTTACCATCTGGGCAAGAACTGTATCTTTCTGTAATTCATAATATTTTCGAATAAAAAGAATTTCTGTAGCCGGATCGGATTCTATAGGTAAAGTCTTTACCAATGCTTCTCTCGCTTGCTTTTCCATTGCATCGTAACCCCACATGAGTTGTGTTACAGAAACCGTTGAAAATATGATAACAATGGCAAACATTTCGCCCACCGAAATGGCATTGCTATTTATTTTTTTGAACACATAAAAAAATATATTAAATGCAATTATGGCGAAAAATCCCAATGCAGCTTCTTTAGGTGATATAAAAAACAGGAGTAGGAAAGGTAGAGATGATAATGCCATAACTTTCCAGAAACGTTTCCTTTGCACATACGATGTTGCCAAATTGGTTGTATGCCATACAGTTATAACTTCTATTAGGGTGAGTAGCGAAATTATCACAAGCAATAAAAATGTATAAAGGTCTAAATTTAAGATGTCTAAGAAAAGCCCGTCCGAATCTGTATGGCCTATAACATCCGATAACAAATACAAATAAACGAATACAGATAATTTGCTGGCAAAACCATAAAACAGCGCTATCGAAAAATTATATTTTCGAAAAGGAATTGATGAGATACTGTTTTCTTCAGGAAAAGCCAAGAAGTAACAATATTGTAAAAATACCAACAAAAGGATAATGAGTGCGCCCATGGACGAATGCCCTAAAAAACCGTTATAATATTTGGTAAATGGTTCTGTGACAAACAAAAAATGGGGTATATTAAAATACAAAAAAAGAATCACAAAAGAAAAAACACAGAGGGTCATTAATGAAAATCTGAATAACAAGCTTTTCCTTTGAAAAAAAAGCATGATGGTTTTTCGTAAAACAGAGAAAAAGAACAATACAAAAAGTCCAAATAAAAAGAAAAGAATTATTCCTACACCGGGAAGTGGCGGATAATATTTAGGGTATTCCAATGAAAATACGTAACGATTATTGCTATCATAGATGGAATTTTGTGTTGTATCTAAGTTTATCCCTACATTGGGCGATAAACTGATCTCTTTCACAAATCCGTCAGGCAATAATTTTTGATTCGAAGCATAGGTATTTTTTAGCAACGAAAGAGCTACTAACTTATAATCTTTAAATTGCTTTGTTTCTGAGAGATACCATCCATTTTTTAAGTGAGTACACAGTGTTGAAAACTCTTCAGGATTATAAATTTTAGGAACGGGAATTTGAAAATTCGTCCAAAAAACAAGCGTGTCGTTCTTGTAAATCATCAAAGACATATTTTCCGATTCCAATTCTTTGTGAAAAGTTGGTGGAAACATCTGGAAATAATCATCAGTCTTCTTCAGGGCTTCCTCTGATTTCTGTAGCAATTCCCGTAATTGCACCTGTTTCGCCTGGACTTTATCCTGTATTTGAGGAGTTTTGTTTTCGGGTTTGTTTATTTCACCTGACCAAAAACCCAAGCCATAAAATGCAAAAAGAAAAAATACTGCAGCAAAAGCGGTCAAAATAAATTTTCTTCGTTGTAGCTTTGATAGACTCATAATATTTGTTTAGAAAATTTAATAATCAGAAAATTTCTAATTCTCTTAGATCCTTTCCTGCAAAAATAGGAAACATAGTTGGAATATAAAAATAATAACAACAAAGATAGTTATTTCAAAGGAAACAAGCGTTTTTAACAGTAAAAATAGTGGAACTTTCAAAAAAAAATGTACCTTTGTAGATTGGAAAAATTAATACCTAAATGGAATATAACACACTCAGATCACACCTTGAGCTTCCCGAATACGGTCGCAATGTTTACAAATTAGTTGAATACATTAAAACAATCCCTGAAAAGGAGAAGCGTACGGCTTACGCCAAAATTGTCATCACTATCATGTCGCAGGTGAATCCTAACGCCAAAGACATGGTAAACTATAAACACAAACTTTGGGATCATCTTTTTATGATTGCCGATTTTGATTTAGATGTCGATTGTCCTTATCCTGTTGTGAAACAAGAAATGACCGTTTTTCATCCTGACCGTTTGCATTACAAAAGCAACCATATAAAATACCGCCACTATGGTAAAAACCTGGAACGTATTTTTGAAAAACTTATTGAATATGAAGAGGGTGAAGAAAAAGAAGTTTTAATCGGATTGGTTGCCCAACATTTGAAAAAATCTTACCTGACTTGGAATCGCGACTCTGTAAACGATTCACTTATCTACGACCAATTTAACGAAATGGCAAAAGGCAAGTTGCAATTGAACGAAAATATTCAATTACGCAATACCCGCGACATTCTGAAAACCAGAAAAAAAGTCAGTACTACAACAAGTGGCGGAAAGCAAAAACAAATGAACAACAATAACAGGAAACGAAAATAACCACTAAAACAATACTTCCATGGCTTCTTTTAAAATCCAAGGCGGCACAAGGCTTTCAGGGGAAATTACTCCGCAAGGCGCCAAAAATGAAGCGCTCCAAGTTATTTGTGCTGTCATGCTAACCGAAAAACCTGTCGAAATATCAAATATCCCTGATATTCTTGACGTTAATAAACTTATTGAACTACTACAACTTTTGGGGGTAAAAGCCGAAAAAACAGGCTACGAAACCTACACTTTTGAGGCCAAAAATGTCAATCTTGATGTTTTGTATTCTGAAGAATATTGTAAAAAAGCGAGTTGTTTGCGTGGATCCATCATGCTATTGGGACCTTTATTGGCACGTTTCGGCAAAGCCAATTCGCCGCAACCCGGTGGCGATAAAATCGGCCGTAGGCGTTTGGATACGCATTTTTCAGGTTTTGAAAAACTAGGAGCAACGGTAACATACGACAAACATTGTTCTTCTTTCGTTGTGGAAGCTAAAAAGTTGGAAGGCTGCTATATGTTGCTTGACGAGGCTTCTGTTACAGGTACAGCCAATATTGTTATGGCGGCTGTCATGGCAAAAGGAATCACAACGGTTTTCAATGCAGCTTGTGAACCGTATCTTTATCAATTGTGTACCATGTTGAATAATATGGGCGCTAAAATTTCGGGAATCGGTTCCAATTTATTGGTAATAGAAGGAGTTGAAAAACTTGACGGCTGCTCTCACCGTTTGCTGCCCGATATGATTGAAGTAGGAAGCTTTATTGGCTTAGCAGCCATGACACGATCCGAAATCACCATCAAAGATGTAAATTACAATCACTTAGGGCTTATTCCACAGGTTTTTTCCCGTTTGGGAATTACAATAGAAAAACGTGGTGACGATTTGTTCGTTCCTCAGCAGGAAAACTATGAGGTAGAACGTTTTATGGATGGTTCAATATTGACCATTGCCGATGCCCCTTGGCCGGGTTTCACACCGGACCTTATTAGCATTGCATTGGTTGTAGCCGTTCAGGCTAAGGGCAGTGTGTTGATTCATCAA
>JAVBMO010000151.1:0-9178 GCA_031552355.1 Bacteroidales bacterium
AAAATTTTTCGACTATATTTGTATGTTGCATATTTGTAAGTTGTTTTTATATTTACTTGAAAATCAAATATAAAATTACAACTTTTTATTCAAATATGCAACTCTTTTATCTTTTTTCTTACATCGAACTCAGGTTATTATATAAAAAGTATCGGATCTCTCTGATTCATAGCTTTTCACAAATCTATCAAAATCCTTCCCACTCTCTCCCAAAAGATCACTCTTACCATGGTAATATCTTGCTATTTGATTTACTTTTTCTGAAACAACCTTTTCATCATAGCAGGAGCACTCTTCGCACAATTTTTTGTTTGAGCATTTAATAGAAAGTAAAAGTAAAGAAATAATAATAATCCCTAAAATTTTATATTTATGCATAAATATATCTTATGTATTTTTTCATCAAATATTTACCGAATCAAAAGTACATTTATTTTGGATATGCCGAACAACCAAACCAATTTAAAAGTCAAAGGCACTTAACAGACCGTCTGCTAAGTGCCTTTGACTTTTATTCAAAGATTTTCTATTTTATAATCTTCAGGCTTCGGCTGACAAAATCTGTCAAAGCTGCGCCTTTCAGCAAGCCATTAGAAAGCAAAGCCAAATCTGCCAATTGTTTAATCAATTCCGTTTGGCGGCTGCCATCTTTTTCGTTCAAAACTTCGGAAATCAAAGGATGGTTTACATTTACCACCAAATTGTAGCTTTCGGGAAGTTCGCCATACAAACCTGCCATACCTCCGCCTCCCATTGCCGACATTTCCTTGTAACGACGCATAAACTCATTTTGCGTAATCTGCATCGGTTGTTCGGTTTCGCTAAGGCTTTCCATTTGAACAAAAAATCGGGTTTTATCTACTTCATTTTCAATAATGGTTTTCAGGCTGTCTTGTTCCTCTTGGCTTAATTTTGCCGGCAGAGCCTCCTCTTTTTCAATCAGTTTATCAATAGTATCGCCATCCACGCGGACAAAACGCGTTTTTTCAAGCTTTTGCTCCAACAAATTCAGGAAATGGCTGTCTAAGAAACCGTCCATCAACAGCACATCGTAGCCTTTGTCTTTTGCTTTTTGGATGTAGGCATGTTGTACTTCAGCATCGTTGGCATACAAACATATTACTTCTCCCGTTTTATTGGTTTGCAAAGGCTCCACTTGTTTACGGTATTCTTCGAAAGTGGCATATTTGCCTTCGGTATTTTTCAAAAGGCAAAACTTTTGAGCACGTTCATAGAATTTTTCTTCCGACAACATGCCATATTGAATAAACAATTTAATATCATCCCATTTGGATTCAAAATCTTCGCGGTTGCTATTGAATAATTCGTCTAATTTGTCAGCCACTTTTTTGGAAATATGCGCCGAAATTTTCTTCACGCTGGCATCGCTTTGCAAATACGAACGCGAAACATTCAATGGAATATCAGGCGAATCTAAAACCCCATGCAAAAGCATTAAATATTCAGGAACAATGCCTTCCACCGAATCGGTTACAAAAACCTGATTGCAATACAATTGAATTTTGTTGCGATTGGGGTCTATGTTTTTCTTTACTTTCGGGAAATACAAAATCCCTGTCAAATTAAAGGGATAATCGACGTTCAAATGGATTTGGAAAAGCGGTTCTTCGAATTGCATGGGATACAATTCGTGATAAAAAGTTTTGTAATCTTCGTCTGTCAAATCGGCAGGTTTGCGTTTCCACGCCGGATTGGGATTGTTAATAATACGGGGCTTTTCTATTTCAATTCTTTTGGGTTCGCCTTTGTCATCTTTTTCCGTTTCGGAATTTTCCCACGTTTTTTCATTACCGAAACGAATAGGAATCGGCATAAAACGGCAATATTTTTGTAAAAGTGACAAAATGCGCGATTCTTCCAAAAATTCTACGGAATCTTCGGCAATATGAAGAATAATATCGGTTCCGCGTTCTGTCTTTTCAATTTCGTCTAAAGTAAATTCTGGGCTTCCGTCGCAAGTCCATCTTACGGCTGGTGCATCGGCATGCGATTTCGTTTGGATTTCAACTTTTTCTGCCACCATAAAGGCAGAATAAAATCCCAAACCAAAATGTCCAATCAAGTTGCTTTCAACTTTTCCTTCATATTTTTTCAAAAAGTCTTCGGCACCCGAAAAAGCAATTTGGTTAATGTATTTTTTTACTTCCTCTTCGGTCATGCCAAGACCTTTATCGCTAAAAATCAACTGTTTATTGTCTTTGTCGATTTTTAGTTCAATGGTCAAATCGCCTAACTCAGTTTGGGCTTGCCCCAACGACACCAATGCTTTCAACTTTTGTGTGGCATCCACGGCATTCGACACCAATTCGCGAAGAAAAATTTCGTGATCGGAATACAGGAATTTCTTAATAATCGGAAAAATATTTTCCGTTTGAATGTTAATATTACCTTTCATTGTGTGTTTATTATTTTTGTAAAACTTCGAATTTTCGAAAACATCATCTTTACAAACCTTGTACCAAGAATAAAAAACAGACATTTTGTCAGTTTTTGTTTTCGAAATAATAAATTTCGTTAAGAATTTGAAAAAGAATTTTTCATAACAAAGAAAAATATGTACTTTTGCACGTTGAAATAAAAATTAAGAACACATGGAAAATACAAACCATTCTACAAAAAACGGAAATATATTGACAAAAGCAGAGATGTTTTTTGATAAAAATAAAAAAGTTTTATCCATTGCAGCTATTGCCATTGTGGTAGTTGTTGGCGGATATTTCGGCATCAGGGAGTTTTATGTAAAACCGCAAAACAATCGTGCTGCCGAAGAAATGTTTGCAGCCCAAAACTGGATGCAATTGGATTCTTTGGATTTGGCTTTGAACGGAAATGGAAAACATTTGGGTTTTGTGGATGTTGCCGGCCAATATAGCAGCACAAAAAGTGGAAATTTGGCCAAATATTGTGCAGGTATTTGCTTCCGCAAAAAAGGTGATTTCCAAAAGGCTATAGAATATTTTGAAAGCTACAAAGCTAATGACCTTTTGACAGGGTCATTGAAAGAAGCCGGTTTAGGGGATTGTTATTTGGAATTGAATCAATTGGACGAAGCTGTGAAGCACTACGAAAAATCAGTTAAAATTCACACAAACGAAGCTACAACACCTTATGCCATGATGAAATTGGGCTTGACTTACGAAATGCAAAATAATTTCGACAAGGCTGTTGCCATTTTTAAGGACTTGAAAAAAATGTATCCAATGGCTACCGAAGCTCGTGACATTGACAAACATATTGCCTATGCAGAGGCGCAAATTTCTGCAAAATAATTTGTTTTCATAAGGGGAAAACCGGCAACAAATTTTTGTTGCCGGTTTTTGTCCCTATATACACCAAAATGTTGCTGCAAAATTTATATCTTTGCACAATACAAAACCATAAAATGGACAAAATTCGATTCACTGAAATTTTACGAAATCCCAGCACAAATCTTACGGAAGAAGAAAATCAATGGATAAAAAGCGAAAAGGAGAAAAATCCTTTTTGTTCTTTGTTTTCATTGGTTTTGCTTTTGTCCCAAAAGGAAAATGATTTTTCGGATTGCGAAGGATTGTTGGCCGAAACAGCTGTCTGTGTACCTGACAGAAAATTCCTGAAACAGCAAATGGGTTTAGCGTCAGCAATACCCAGTGCTCACCAACTTCAGACTGCAGCAATTAAAGACATTCCGGCTATTCCTGTTGTGGAAGAAAAAACAGTGGAACCGGAAAATGGTGTGGACATTTTGGAAGAAATAGACGCTTATCAGGAAATTTCGTTGAAAACGGCATCCAAAAAGGAACTGATAGAGAAATTTTTAGAAATTGACAGTCCTAAAATTAACAAACCAAACCGTCAAAACGAAGTCGACGACAAAAAGCACGAATTTCATGAAACCACTCATTTTGTAAGCGAAACATTGGCTTTGCTTTATGAAAAACAGGGGAATTATGCCAAAGCTTTAAAAATATATGAAGACCTGATTTTGAAATATCCGGAAAAAAATAGTACCTTTGCAAGCCAAATCGAAAAATTAAAAGAAAAATTATAAATATTATTAGACTATGTACGTTTTCTTAACAGTATTGATCCTTATTTGCGCCGTTTTGTTAGGCCTTATTGTATTGGTTCAAAATTCAAAAGGTGGTGGATTGGCTGCCAATTTTTCAGCACAAAACCAAATTATGGGAGTTAGAAGAACTGCCGATTTCTTGGAAAAAGCCACATGGACATTGGTTATTGTATTTTTAGCTCTTAGCATGCTTTGCATTTTTGCAATTCCAAAGAAAACAACTGGAAATGCAGTACAAACAGAATTGACTGTAGATGATGTGGCAATTCCTGCCGCAGTACCTCAACAACCTGTTCAACAAGCTCCGGCACAACAAGAGCAACCCGCTCAACCAGCACAGTAAAGGTTTATTGTTTATTTGTTTATATGGGTTAGGGGTGTCTTTCGGGACATCCCTTTTTCTTTTTTAAAACGCACCGAATTATTATCTTTGCATTATTATAAAATAATAATTATCTTTGCATATTAATTTTGGACAAAGAAATAAAATATGAAGCAGTTAATAAACCCATTTATAACAAATGGTTATATATCTCCCCATTATTTTTGTGACAGAGAAAAAGAAAAAGGACAGCTTTTGCAAGAAATTGAAAATGGCAATAATTTGGCATTAATTTCTACACGCCGAATGGGAAAAACCGGCTTGATTCAACATTGTTTCAACGACAAAAGTATTAAAAAAGAATACTATACTTTTTTTGTCGATATTTATTCGACAAAATCGCTTCGAGACTTTGTTTTTATATTGAGCAAAGTAATTTTAGAAGACCTAAAACCTTTTGGACGCAAAGCATTGGAAAAATTCTGGACGAATGTAAAATCTTTACAAGCCGGAATTTCTTTCGATGCTGCAGGGATGCCGATTTTTAATATCAGCTTAGGTGATATTCGTTCGGCTGAGACAACTTTAGATGAAATTTTTTCTTACCTGAACAAAGCCGACAAACCTTGCGTTGTCAGTATTGACGAATTTCAACAAATAACAACTTACGCAGAAAAAAATATTGAGGCCATTTTACGCACACACATACAACATTGCAAAAATGCCAGATTTATTTTTGCAGGAAGTCAAAGACACACCATGGGAAATATGTTTTTAAGCGCATCACGCCCATTTTATCAAAGTGTTTCTATGCTTCATCTAGAAAGTATTCCATTGCAAGAATATACAGCTTTTGCAAGGCAACATTTTAGCAAGGCAAATAAAAAAATTACACAGGAGACAATTGCAATTATTTACGAAAAATTTGGTGGAATTACATGGTATATTCAAAAGATGCTAAATACATTATACAGCCTTACTCCAAAATCGGAAATTTGTGATGTAGAAATGGTTCCTGTTGCCCTTAGAAGTGTTATTGACTCTTATAAATATGCGTACTCCGAAATCCTATTCCGTTTGCCAGAAAAACAAACTGAAGTCTTGGTTGCCATTGCCAAAGAAGGAAATGCGAAATTTCTTACTTCAGGAGAATTTGTAAAAAAGCATAAATTAATGTCCCCGAGCTCTGTACAAGCTGCTTTGAAAGGCCTATTGGACAAAGATTTTATCACCCAGGAGAATGATACCTTTTGCGTTTATGACCGTTTTTTTGATATTTGGTTAAATGAGAATTATTAAGCAACCTATTATTATGAAAAAAATCTTTCTTTATTGCATTTCCCTTGCTCTGTCTTTCGGCTCTTTTGCACAAGGAAATCCGGCTATTCCGGTAAAAAAAATTGTATTGGACAACGGTTTGACCGTTCTTTTGAGCGAAGACCATTCGGAACCCAAGGTTTTTGGGGCAGTGGTGGTAAAAGCAGGTTCCAAAAACGACCCGCAGGGCGCCACAGGAACAGCTCATTACTTTGAACATATTATGTTTAAAGGAACCGACAGCATTGGTACCTTGGATTATGCTTCGGAAAAAGTGTATTTGGACAGCATTGCCATGCTTTACGACATACTGAACGCCACTACCGACAAAGAGCAGCGGAAATCCATCGGAATGCATATCAACAATTTGTCTATTAAGGCTTCAGAATATGCCATCCCCAACGAGGTGGATATATTGATAAAGAAATACGGAGGCACACAACTGAATGCCTATACATCGTTCGACCAAACGGTGTATCACAATGTTTTTCCGCCCAATCAAATAGAGCGTTGGTTGAAAATCTATGCAGAACGTTTCCGCAATCCGGTTTTCCGTTTATTCCAAAGCGAACTGGAAACGGTTTACGAAGAACGCAATATGTATGCCGACCAAATGGGCAGCAAAATGATGGAAGATATGATGAAGGTGGTCTTCAAAAAACATCCCTACCGCAATCCGTTGATTGGCACTGTGGAAGATTTGAAAAACCCTTCGCTGACCAAAATGAGGCAGTTTTACCTGAAATATTATGTGCCGGGGAATATGGCTTTGGTCATTTCCGGAGATTTTGATGCAGAAAAGATTGAACCTTTGATAAAGCAATATTTCGGTGAATGGGAAAAGGGCGAAACCCCTGTTTTTCATTCGGAAAATTTCAAAGAAGCCCCATTTGAAGTAGGTGAAAATTTCAGTGGACGCTATGTCCCCATGAATATGGGAATGCTATGTTTTCGCGGCGTACCTGCAAAACACAAAGACGAAGTGGCTTTGGATGTTTGTTGCGACATTTTGTCAAACGGCGCAGCCACCGGATTGCTCGACAGTTTGAGGGTGGCCAACAAGGTAATGGGCGCTTATGCATCCAATATGCAACTGAACGACGAAGGCCTTTTGATGGTTACCTATATGCCGAAAATGGTTGGTGGCTCATTGTCCAAAACCAAAGAAGAAATGTTGCAAATGCTTGCCCGCTTAAAAGCCGGCGATTTCAGTGAAGAATTATTGAATTCCGTGAAATTGAATTACCGGAAAAACGAAGCACAAATGTTGGAAAACTTTATGCGGAGGGGCAATTTGTTGGTCGATGCTTTTGCGTCTAATTATTCATGGGAAGAGTATCAGGAAAAGGCCGGCAACTATCAAAAAATTACGAAAGAAGACATTGTAAACATTGCCAAGCTATATTTTACCGAAAACTATTTGACGTTTACCAATAAACGAGGGCTTTCTTCGAAAGCAGAAAAAATAGAAAAACCCGGATACGCACCCGTTATTCCCGAAAACGCTGAAAAAGAATCGGTATTTGTCCTGCATTTGGATTCTTTGAAAGCCATTGAATCCGAACCCGTTTTTGTGGATTTTGCCAAAGATTTCAAAAAAGAAGAATTGCAAAAAAACTTGCAACTGATTACGTCGAAAAATCCTGTAAACGACATTTTCTCTTTGGGCATTACCTTTGGCTCAGGGACCAAAAGAGACAGTGTTTTGGATTTGTTGCGAGAACATTTGGACGACTTGGGAACCCAAGCCAAAACCATTACGGAATTCCGCAAAGCCATGCAAAAAATCGGAAGTTCCTATTCTGTCTATGCATCCAGCAATTCCGTATCCATTTCCGTCAGTGGGTTTGATGAATATCTGCTACAAACTTTAAGCCTTCTCAACGAACTGCTAACACAATTGAAACCAGACGATTCGCAAATGGCCAAATTGGTTGAGTCGATAAAACTTCGCGACAAAATGGAACTGAAAGACCAAAATTCTATTTCCGATGCCTTGTATTATTATGCGGTTTACGGCAAGGAATCGCCCTATATCAAACGATTTACTGCTGCAGAAGTTGAGAAAATGAAATCGGAAACCATTGTCAATTCCTTCAAAAAGGTTTTGAATTACGAAACCCTGATAAGCTATGTGGGTACTCTTTCACATGAAGAAGTAAAGAATCAACTTTTGAAAGCAATTTCATTCCCAAAAGATCTGAGGACCAAAGACACACTTTATGAAAAACCTCTACAGTACAACAATCCCACTGTATTTATTTGCAATAACAAACGGGCCAATCAATCGAACCTCTGCTTTTATTGGGCTGAATATGGGCAGGTAAGCGAAAATGAACGCTTGCAATCGGGTCTTTTCAACCAGTATTTCGGATCGGGCATGAGCTCCTTATTGTTTCAGGAAATACGCGAATTCCGGTCGTTGGCTTATCGGGTTTACGGAGGTTATTCGTTCCCATCAAGGCAATTTCCCTCAAGGGCAAGCAGCTTTTATGGCGACTTGTCCACCCAATCGGACAAAACCAATGAAGCCATCGGTATTTATATGGATTTGTTGAAAAAGATGCCGCAAAAGCCCGAAAAATTAGAGGTGATTAAGGAATCCGTCAAAGAATCCATCAACAGTTCTCGCCCGAATTTCCGTTCTGTGCCCGGCTATGTTTATTCCTTGATGGAAGAAGGTTTTACAGAAGACTATCGCAAAATCCGTTATGAATACACCCAAATAGCAAACTTCGGCGACATTGTTTCTTTCTACGAAAAATTCATTCAAAGCAAGCCTACCGTGATTACCATTACTGGAAACGAGAAGAAATTTGACCTGAAAGATTTAGAGAAACACGGGAAAGTGGTTGAAGTGAAAACAAAAGAGATTTTTAGGTAGTGAAAGGCAAAAGGGACAAGGCAAACAGCCTGCCATTGCTAACGAAGTGAAGCAATCTTTTCTCAATTGAAAATTGAAAAAAGAAAATAACTGTCATTGCGCGACATTCTTTCATAGACAAGCTCACAAGATTTTCAGGATTTCTTTTAAATAACTGATGTTACGCATCAAAATCAGTAGTTGAAGAGAAAGGCTTGAAAAACCAAATATTCTTAACTGTAAGGTAAGCCTAGCGCAGCCTGCAGGAAATAGATACAACAGAATGCAGCCTGAAATGCAGTACTGAATTGGGGAATCAAGTCCTGTCAGACTAAATTCACAACAACAAGGCAAGTGTGTAACATCAGTTACTAAGAGGTTGTCTAAATTTAAATCAAGAATTTGATTATCAATATATTTTATTTTTAATCTATTCACCTGAGTTCGATATAAGCATTTTCTTAAAAGAGAGCTAATTGAGTTGTTTTCGGTTCAAATTCCACTTTGATGGACGGCTTCTTTGGAAAGAAGCTGTAAGCGGCTAATCCCGCCAATAGATTAGTCAAAAAATTGGCGAAAGACCGATGGCGAGTATGTTCTATTT
>JAVBMO010000046.1:0-17097 GCA_031552355.1 Bacteroidales bacterium
CTACACACCATTTTCCTTGACAGGATTATATGCTATGTAGTAAGCTCACTCAGGCCCATCTCTCCTAACTATGAGTTTTTTTTATACTATCGCAAAGGTATAAATGGCGTTAGCCAAAAAATTCCAAATGGTTACAATGCCGATGGCGCAAAGTTTAGAGAACCAAAAATTCCATTTGAATTTTGAATGCAAAATCCATAGAATAAAAAGATTAAGACCAAGTCCAATTAGCGAAATACAGAAAAATTTCAGGAATTCTCCGCCAATTTTCGGGTTGTGGCTTTCAAATGTCCAAATTCTGTTCAGGATATAATTGGTTGTTGCAGCCAAGCAAAAACCAATGGCATTAGACACAAATTTTTGTATTTTCAGAATTTCTTTGCAAAGGTAGGTAACACCAAAATCTACAACAACCCCTGAAAATCCGACAGCGGCAAACTTCAGAAATTTATAAAACATGGTTTCTGTAAAGAAATTCATAGAATCAGAAGAATAAAATTTATGTTGCAAAATTAGAGAAATACTGTCGATTTTACAAAAAAAGATTTTTTTGCATTATTTCCCGTGAAATTTGAGGTTTACAGAAAAACTTTTTTAAAAATAAAGTACCTTTGTAGCAAGTTTGTAACACATAGTTTTTTTAATCTAAAATTTCTCGAAAATGAGAATAGGCCTTGTGGGTGTAGGACATTTGGGTAAAATCCACCTCAAATGTATCAAAATGATACCTGAATATGAATTTGTGGGTTTCTATGATGAAAACAAAGAATTTTGCGAAAAAGTTTCTCAGGAGTTTGGCGTAAAGGCCTTTGCGTCGTACGATGAATTGTTGGATTCGGTGGATGTGGTGGATATTGTAACTCCAACCATAGCGCATTTTACGTGTGCCAAAAAAGCATTGGAAGCCAACAAACATGTTTTCATAGAAAAGCCCATTACCCAAACATTGGAAGAAGCGCTTGCATTGGAAAAATTGGCGAATGAACGGAATTTGAAAGTGCAGGTAGGCCATGTAGAACGTTTTAATCCTGCGTTTTTGGCGGTTGAAAAATATTTTTCGAATCCGCTTTTTGTGGAAACACACCGTTTGGCGGAATTTAACCCGCGCGGAACCGATGTGCCTGTTGTGTTGGATTTAATGATTCACGATATCGACATTGTGTTGCATGTTGTGAAATCGGAGGTAAAAGACGTGAAAGCCAATGGCGTCGCCGTTATCAGCGATACGCCCGATATTGCCAATGCTCGCATTGAATTTGAAAACGGCTGTGTGGCAAACCTTACGGCAAGCCGTTTATCGATGAAAAATATGCGGAAATCGAGATTTTTCCAACCCAATGCCTACATTTCTGTGGATTTTTTAGAAAAAACCAGTGAAATTATCGATGTAAAAGCGCCGGATCCGAATGACAACAATCCTTTTGCCATGATTTTGGAAATAGAAGGGAAAGAGGCCCGTGAAATCGGATTCCACCGCCCGGAAATACAACCGATTAATTCCATACAAACAGAATTGGCTACATTCAGGGAGGCTATATTAAACAATACGCGCCCCATTGTCGATTTGTCCGATGGCAAAAAAGCTTTGGAAGTAGCCCTGATGATTATGGAAAAAATGGCCTTTGGGAAAGCGGTGTTGTAGGATTTAGTGGACAGGATTTTTATAAATTGAGAATTAAGGATAAGATATTTAGAAGTGGTTTACTAAAAGGAGAATGTCATTGATTTCGTTTTTTATTCATAATTCATAATTCATAGTTCATCACTCATCATTAGAATAAAGTTGGTTATTTTGCGTTACATGAATATGAGACATCTTTTTTACATTTTATCTGTGGGGATTATTTTTGGTTTTGCCTCTTGCGAAAAATTCGAGGGCGATCAAACCGTTCCGGCCTATTTGTATATCGACAAAATCTCTTTGGTTGAAAATCCGGACCTTTCCAGTCAAGGATTTGAGCAGGATTCGGGCTTTTTGTCGAGCGATATCAATACTGTTGAAATTATTGTAAACAAAAGTCACAAAGTAGGTGTTTTTGAACTTCCTTGCACTATTCCTGTTTTGCAGGGGGGGAATAGCGAAGTGCTGGTCTATCCTTGTGTAAAACAAAATGGGATGTCTGCAACCCGCATACGTTACCCATTTTATCAATCTGTAACTCAAAATACAAATTTGGTTCCCGGCGAAACACAAACATTGAATATTTCTGCACAATATAAAAATGCGCCAAGCTATTTCCTCCGAACAGAGAATTTTGAAAAAGCTTCACATGAATTTGATACAGTACTAAAATTTTGCCCAAATGAGTTTACAGCAGAAGGTGTTACGATAAAATATGGGAAAAAATGCGGAATTATTTTTGTTCCGGCAGATGTGTCTGTGATTTCCACTGTCATTGAAAAGAAATTTAATTTTGCAAGTTTGGCCAATGCCTTTTATTTGGAATTGGATTATGCCAGCACCACGCCTTTCAGGGTGGGGTTGTCCGGCTATGGGAATACAGGTTATTTGGAATATACGGCTCTGGAGCTTTATCCCACGAATGGGGAATGGAAAAAGGTTTATATTAATTTAGGAAAAGTTTGGGGGCAGATGAATCTTGATAACAAGGATTTCCAAATCAAATTTTGGGCATTTAACCGCAACAATTCCTCAAATGCCTGGGTTTGCATAGACAATGTAAAAGTAATGAAAGATTATTAAGATATCATTTATGACAACTGCAAAAACAATCAAAATACTGTCGTACCTTGTATGCGATATTTTTGCAGCCATTGTGTCGTGGTGTATTTTTTGGTTTTTTATCTACCAAGAACCTCCTATATTTACTTTAAAAACGCTTTTCGAAAATGATGAATTTCAGGGTTCATTATTTTTAGTCTTGTGTTTTTGGATTCTATTTTATTCAATTCAAGGGATTTACAAAGGGATTTACCGCAAATCCAGAATGATAGAACTGGAGCAAACCTTTTTTTCTTCGTTTGTAGGGGTGGTTATTATTGCGGCATGTATTGCGCTTTCTTGGCGAAACAACGAAACTTTGCGTTTGCACAATGTAGCTTTGGCAGCATTTTTTCTAAGCCAATTTTGTTTAACCTATGTTTTTCGTTTTATTCTTACAACCCATACCATCCATAGTTTCAGCACCGGAAAAATAGGTTTCAATACTTTGCTTGTAGGGTCTGAAGCAAAAGCTAAACAAGTTTACAGTAAAATGATGGGACAAAAGAATACAACCGGAAATAAATTTCTCGGGTTTGTTTCTTTGAACCCCATAGAATCAGATACTTTCGATATGTTTTTGCCCTATTTGGGAAGTGTTTCCGATCTCCAAAACCTGATTTCTGCTCATCAGATAGAGGAAGTAATTATTGCCGTTGAAGATTCCGAACAAGATAAAGTTTATCAGGTTATTACCTTGATTAATGACACCAAAACCCTGATAAAAGTTACGCCTGATACGAGAGATATTTTGTTGGGAATGGTAAAAATGACGGGGATTTTTCAAACTCCACTTATTTTGGTCAGCAGGGATTTGTTGCAGCCTTGGCAAAAATTTGTGAAACGCGTAATGGATGCGGGATTGTCCATTTTGGCAATGATAATTCTTTCGCCGGTTTATCTATTTATAGCAGTGGGCGTGAAATTGTCGTCGAAAGGGCCTGTGCTTTATCATCAGGAAAGAATTGGATTAAGGGGCAAACCTTTTCAAATTTATAAATTCCGATCCATGTATATAGATGCAGAAAAGGCAACTCCCATGCTTTCAAGCAAAACGGATACACGAATTACTCCTTTTGGGCGATTTTTAAGAAAAGTTCGTTTAGATGAAATCCCTCAATTTTACAATGTGTTGAAAGGTGAAATGTCGTTGGTGGGACCTCGACCGGAACGACAATTTTATATAGACCAGATTTTACAAAGAACTCCTGAGTATAAGATGATACAGATGGTAAAACCCGGAATTACTTCTTGGGGACAAGTGAAATTCGGTTATGCCGAAAATGTGGACGAAATGGTAGAACGTTTGCAATATGATTTGTTATACCTTGAAAACATGTCTATTGCGACGGATATAAAAATCCTTTTTTACACCCTTCTTATTATTATCCAAGGACGTGGAAAATAATCTTGAATTGATTATCACAGATGATGGGTCTCATTCTTTACGGCTTTCGGCCATGAATGAAGGCTATCATTCTACGCATGGCGCTTTGGCGGAATCCATGCATATCTTCATCCAGGCCGGTTTCAGGGAGATAAGGGCAAATCCCGTTCATATTTTGGAAATAGGTTTTGGTACAGGATTGAATGCTTTCCTTACCCTTTGTGAAGCTCAAAATGTCCAAAAACAAGTTTTTTATGAAACCATTGAGGCTTTTCCCATTGCAAAAGAAATTTATGAAAAACTGAATTATCCCCAATTGATTAGCCATTCTTCCTCGGAAAATTTTCAAAAACTACATGAATTGCCATGGAATCAGTGGGATAGAATTGATACGGATTTTTCATTTAGAAAGTGGCATACCAAAATAGAAGAATTTGAATTTGCTCAAAACCAATTCGATATAGTCTATTTTGACGCTTTTGCTCCTCAGTTTCAGCCGGAATTATGGAGTGTTGGCGTTTTTGAAGAAATGCATAAAGCACTTAAACCCAATGGGATATTAGTAACCTATTGTTGCAAAGGGGAGGTCAAAAGGGACTTAAAATCTGTTGGATTTACTATAGAAAAACTTCCCGGCCCCAAAGGAAAACGGGAAATATTACGAGCTTGGAAGAATGAGTAACTTATTTTCGGGCTGTGGTTTCTTTTGTCCAGGTGATGGTGCGGTTAATTCCCATCCATTCAGCGCCGACATAGCCTTTAATTTTTAAAGTATTTCCCTCAATCCAAGCTGCACAACTGAATGAATCCCCATTGGCAGGGTCATAAATACTTCCTTCCCAACGTTTTTTGGAAGTATTGTAGGTTAAACCATCAAAAATAGTAATACCCATAATGGTGCGGTTCCGTTTGCTTTCATCTTTGTTGAAAATATCGGTTTTGGGTTTGCCGTCTTTGGTATTGGGTTCTTTCAGCCAAATGACTTTTGCTTTGTATTTGTCGCCACTTTTATAGACTTGTACCTGAGAATGTTCTTTTTCTTTCGGCTCAAAATAATAGTAATATCCCACAATTTTATCAGATTCGCTTTGCGCAAAAAGTGCACAAATAGGGAAACACAAAAAAAATAACAAAAGAAAGGCAGAGGTTTTTCTTGTATATTTCATAAGATAGTTTTTGTAAAATCCATAGAACAAGGAGATTATTTAAGAGCTCGGATAATTTTTTTGGAAATTAAAGACTCTTATCTCTTCCCAATTCTCTTTAGTTGGAATTTTATATAAAAATAGGGGCATTACTTTTCAGTAAATCCCCCTCTTTGTGACTCCGAAGGGATTCGAACCCCCATCGTCAGAACCGGAATCTGAAATTCTATCCATTGAACTACGGAGCCAAACAGGTTTGCAAAGATACAAAATTTAATAGCAATTGCAGGTTTTGTCCATCCGTATTTTTATTTTTGGGAGCAATTGCAATATTTCTCGTTGTTCTTCACGTGTAAGGCGGATATTTCGTAAATCGAGCAATTGCAAATGACTTTGCATGTCGGACATGTTTGTAGGGAGCTTCACAACATAAGTTGACCACAACACCAATTCTTTCAGATTTTGCAAATTGCTGATCGGCTCCGGAACTTCATCTATTGGGTTGCGGCTTAAATCCAAATTTTCAAGAGAATCCAAATTTGTTAAAACTTCGGGAAAGGTCAAAAAAGCATTTTTATGAAGTTTAAGGGTTCTCAAATGCTTCAAACTGCCAATTCCTTTTGGAATTTCACTGATTTTATTATTGCTGAGGTCTAAATATTCCAGATTTTCGAGTTGTAAAATTTCGGTAGGAAATTCTTTGAGCTTTTGTTTTTTCAGTTGAAGTTTTTTTACCGACAGGGGTTCTTTCAAGGCTTCTTCCAGCGAAGTATAAATTTTTGTTGTATCAGTTGTTGAAGCCCAAATTTCAAAATTCGGCAAAAATAATAAAAAACCAAGAAAAAGGATTTTATGTAATTTCATGCTGAAAAAATTAAGGCTAATTTTTGAAACATGCATATTTCAACTTTTGGAAGTCAAAATTTTCAAACATTTTTGCTTATCATTTTCAAGAGCAGCAATTAGTTCTTCTTTACCGGAAAACTTCCGTACATCGCGAATTTTTTCTTCAAAAAATATGGTTAATACTTTGTCGTAAAGGGTTTCATTCAAATTAAAAATATGGACTTCTACCAAAGTATCATCAAATCCGAAAGTCAATTGTTTCCCAATGCTCATCATGCCATTGTACAACTGTTCATTGTACCGGATTTTGACAGCATAAACGCCTTCCTGTGGAATCAATTTTGAAGAATCCAATAATTGTAAGTTGGCTGTGGGAAATCCCAACGTATGTCCAATCTGTTTCCCCGGAATTACTTTTGCAGAAAAGGAATAGGATTTTCCTAACATTTTGTTAGCCATTGAAATATTGCCGCTCCCGAGTAATTTTCGGACTTGTGTGGAACTTATTTCTATATTCTCACAATAACATGCTTCCACAGTTTCAATATTGAACAACCCGTTTTCTGCCAAAGAAAAAACTTCGGAGAAATTCCCTTTTTGTTTGTTGCCAAAATGATTGTCGTATCCCAAAACTAATGTTTGTATCCGACATTGGTTCAGCAATATTGTTTTTACAAATTCTGCCGCCGACAAACTTGCCAATTCTTTGGTAAACGGTATTAATAAAAGGTTGTCAATTCCTTGGTTTGCAATTTGTTCGAATTTTTCTTCTTGCGAGGAAAGCATTTTCAATTTATCGGCATCCAAGCCCAAAACAGCACGGGGATGAGAATCAAAAGTAATGACTACCGTTTTGCATTGAGGATTGTTATCGCCTTGCTTTTTCAAAAAAGACAGAATTGCCTGATGTCCAACGTGTACTCCGTCGAACATTCCTACCGTTACAATGGTAGGAAACGAAAATTGCAAATCTGGCGTATAATTTATAATTTTCATAGCCCTGGAGTTATGAATGGGAAGTTATGAAAATTATTGCCGGAAACACTCTTCATTTCTAATTTCTTTCCTCTGTTACCATTTGGCATAACGTTCTATGTCTTTAGCAGAAATTTTGTTTTCGCAAAGAATGGCTAAGCGTTCCACCACATTTTTCAATTCACGGATATTTCCAGTCCAAGGCAAATTTTGTAATGCCATAAAAGCCTCTTTATCAAATGTAAGCGTGCGTTTTCCTTGTTTGGCCGAAATCTGTTGTAAAAAATGATTTGCCAACAAAGGAATGTCATCACTTCTTTCGGAAAGTGAGGGAACATGAATTAAAATGACACTTAAACGATGATAAAGGTCTTCACGGAAAGTCCCTTTTTCTATTTCCTCTTTCAGGTTTTTGTTTGTGGCGGCAATAACGCGCACATCCACATCAATATCTTTTTCGCCGCCAATGCGGGTAATTTTATTTTCTTGTAAAGCCCGAAGCACTTTTGATTGTGCCGAAAGGCTCATATCGCCTATTTCATCCAAAAACAGAGTTCCGCCATTGGCTTGTTCAAAATTCCCTTTACGTTGTTTTATGGCCGAAGTAAAAGAGCCTTTTTCATGTCCGAACAATTCACTTTCAATTAATTCCGAAGGAATTGCGGCGCAGTTTACTTCTATAAAAGCAGCACTTGAACGGTTGCTGAGTTCATGCAATCGGCGAGCTACCAATTCTTTTCCGGTACCGTTTTGTCCGGTAATAAGGACACGGGCATCGGTTGGCGCCACTTTGTCTACCATAGAGCGGATTTCATCCAATTTTTGCGAATTGCCCACCATTTCATATTCCTTGGAAACTTTCTTTTTCAAGATTTTTGTTTCCTTAATCAAACTAGATTTTTCCAAGGCATTCCGCAATGTAATTAAAAGGCGGTTAAGCTCTATTGGTTTGGAAATGAAATCAAAAGCACCTTTTTTAATGGCTTCCACTGCGGTATCGATGGAGGCATGACCCGACAACATAACAAATGGCAAATCTGTAAATTCCGAGGCAGTTGAGAGGGTTTCAATCCCATCCATTACGGGCATTTTAATATCGCACAAACAGGCATCGAAATGGGATTTTTTTATTTTTTCCACAGCTTCTTTGCCGTTTTCGGCCTCTTCAACCTCGTATTTTTCGTATTCCAAAATATCTTTCAACGAAAGACGTATAGCCTTTTCGTCATCAACAATTAAAATCCGTTTCATCATAATATTTGATATCTATAGAGAAAGTTTGTTGAAAAAACGCCACCAACGTTCCGGAATTTCATCTTCCATAGCTGTTTCGTAATCGCTGTAGGAACAGGGCACCAAATAATGTCGCAGATATTTTTCTCTAACACTCTGCGGACAAGGGATTTCCATCCACCATCGATCACTTTTTTTGCTTTTGTAAAAAGTAATTTCAGAAGTATCGCCTTTTAACGAAACAATATATTTTTTATAACTCTTCTTATCCTTATACGGAAAATCGTGTTTCCGGTTATAAAAACCTTCAATAAAATACCAAATAGCGTGGGCAGTAAGATGGGCTGTTTGTCCATTTCGGTCAAAATCGGGATTTACTTCATAGAAACCTATGGATGTCAGTTTGTCGCTAAGCCCTGCAAAACGTGTAATCTGACAAAGTTCTTCCCCATAGAAACCATGGGGCGAGGCATTGCCGTTTCCGGGTGCATCGCTTTGGCGAACGGCAGAAATGTCTATGCTAAGCATGTCGGCATTTCGCACCAAAGGTTCTATTTCGTGCATTTTTTGTTGAATAACTCCTAAACGGTATACATCGAAACGTAATTGGTCCATCAACTTGATGGAGGCAGGATCTACAAAATAGGTTTGGTAGCCTACATTGGTGTAGTTAAAAAGATAGTTTGGGTTGGAAATCACAATTTTATTCAAATACGACTGGGAATCCAATAGGTTGGAATGTCCGATATCAAATTTCGAATCGACAGAAAAAAGATTGATAATTTGTCCTATTTTTTCATACGCTTTGTAGTTGGCAAAAGTCAAATCTTGACTGCCGCCCAAAATAATGGGAACGATTTGTTTTTTGAGTAAATCGGCCAAAATTTCAGTAAGAATAAAATAGGTGTCTTCAACGCTGTTTCCTATAATTAAATTCCCCAAATCGGCAACTTTCATTTGTGATGAGGGCGGAAACAAATCGTAAAGTTTTTCTCGAATGGAATTGGGCGCACTTTTGCAACCTTTGTTGTTAATGGCATTACGGTCTTCGCCAACGCCAATAATAGCAATATCAATTTCTTTGAGCGAAGGAAACTCTTTTTTGGAGTGAATCATAACATTATCTCCAAAACGCACAAAAAAATCGTTAGCTAAAAACCGTACGTCATCAATGTTAATTGGCTCAAAATAAGTGCTTAATTCCATAAATGCTCATCCGAGTATAAAAGAATAAAGTTACAATTTTTTTCTTTTCTATAATCTTTTTGAGAAAAGATTTATAAATAAGGTACAATTCTTTTTCTTAAATAGTTCTCTCCCGTTGTTTCAACTGACAAAAGGGATTTTGTTAAAATGGGAATAGTGGTTCTTATTTTTAGTTGGATTCTTTTTTAGCTTTAGGTTTTTCGACTGTAAAATCTTAAATTTGCAATTAATAAATTCTATTTTCTTCTTGTTAACAGACTAAAAACGACTTTTTTCTGTTATTTTTGATGAAAAATTTTAATTGAAGGATGAGAGAAGCGGGAGAGCATAATTTATTAATCAGGAAATTAGACGCGTTTATTCGGCGGTATTACAAGAACAAACTCTATAAAGGTCTCATTTATAGTGGTGCTTTGTTGTTGTCTTTTTTCTTGTTGGCTCTTACGTTGGAATTTTTCGGAAATTTCAACACTACCGTAAGGACCTTAATGGTGGCTGTGTATCTCATTTTTGCCATAAGCATTGTCGTTTATTTCATTCTCTTCCCCTTGCTGAAAATGCAGAAACTGGGAAAAATTATTTCCCACGAAGAGGCAGCTAGAATCATTGGGAAGCACTTTGCCGATATTGATGACAAACTCCTGAACTTAATTCAATTACAACATATTGCAGAAAATGAAGATTCTCTGCTTTTGCAGGCAAGTATAGAACAGAGAACCAAGGAACTTCAGCCTGTTCCTTTTACCAAAGCCATCGACCTTTCGAAAAATAAAAAATATCTAAAATATGTCATTGCACCGGTTTTGGTTTTGATTCTTTTGGGCATTTTTGTCCCTTCTTTTGTGCTGGGGCCTTCGGAACGCTTGCTGAATCCGACAACGTATTTT
This sequence comes from Bacteroidales bacterium, assembly GCA_031552355.1. GTDB lineage: Bacteria > Bacteroidota > Bacteroidia > Bacteroidales > P3 > JAVBMO01. Next base: position 10,402 of record JAVBMO010000046.1, read on the forward strand.
GAAAAACCTGCACCTTTCCGGTTTGTTATTGAGAATAAAACTTTGGAAATCCCTCAGCAGGAAGATTTTACCTTGCAGGTGAAAATTGAAGGCGACCATCTGCCAAACGAAGTTTTTGTATTGATGGGAAATGCACGTTACAAGATGAAAAAAGAAGATAAGCTTCATTTTTCATACGTTTTCAAAAATGTTCATACCGACATTCCTTTCAGCCTTTTTTCGACAGATGTGCAATCCTCGTTGTTTGTTCTTAAAATATTGCCCAAACCGACTTTGATTGACTTTCAAGTGCAGGTAAACTATCCTGCCTACACGGGAAAAGCGTCCGAAGTTTTTTCAAATACAGGGGACTTGATTGTCCCTCAAGGAAGCCATATCAAATGGAATTTTCAAACTCGCGATGTTGAACACCTGACTTTCTTTTTCGGCGACGAAAAACAAGATTTCCAGCCTGACGAAAATGGGCGTTTGTCCATTTCGCACCAAGCTATGCGAGAAATGAAATATGGTTTCTTTTCTTCAAATCGTTATGTGAAAAGTTCTGATTCTTTGCGTTTTACCATCACGCCTATTCCTGACGAATTTCCCCAAATTGCCGTATTGGAGCAACGTGATTCACTTTTGCCAGAACAAGTTTTTTTCAAAGGGCAGATAAAAGATGATTACGGATTTTCGAAACTGCAATTTAAACTGACCAAAAGAAATCCTAAAAAGCCTGAAAATGACAGTGTTTACACAACCACTTTGCAGTTGAAGCCAGGCGAATCTGCGCAGGAATTTTACTATTCTACATTGCTGACCAACCTGCAAATTTCGCCGGGCGATGTTATTGAATATTACTTTCAGGTTTGGGACAATGATGCCGTAAATCGCCCCAAAATGGCGCAATCAAGAACATTTTCCATCTTGATTCCGAGTTTGGACGAAATTGATAAGGTTTCCGAAAAAAACCTTCAGCAAGTGAGCCAACAAGCCGAAAAATCTTTGTCCGAAATTCAAAAAATGCAGCAGGAAATCAAAGATATCCTGAAAAAAATGGTGGACAAAAAAGAGTTGAATTGGCAAGACAAAAAGCAATTGGAAGAATTAAGCAAAAAGGAAAGTCAGTTGAAACAGGCGATTTCCGAAATGCAGCAAAAAATTTCCGAAAGCCATCGCTTGGAACAACAATACAAGGATATTGACGAATCCATTATCCAAAAACAAAAGGAATTGGAACGCCTATTCAATGAGTTGATGACTGACGATTTGAAAAATCTGTTCAAGGAATTGGAAAATCTTCAAAAAAACCTTGACAAGGAAAATTTACGAGAAGCGTTGGAAAACATAAAGAAAAACAACGAAAACATTGAGAAGCAATTAGACCGTGATATTGAACTGATGAAACGCTTGGATGTGGAAAAACGTTTAGACGAAGCCATTTCCAAAGCGCATGAACTCAGCGCAAAACAGAAGGAAACTGCCGAAAAAACCACGCAGGAAAAGAATGCTCTTGAAGATATGAAAAAAGAGCAGGAATCTTTGAACCGTGAATTTCAGCAGTTGAAAAAAGATCTTGACGAATTGCAAAAGAAAAACCAAGGTTTGGAAGAACCGGATCCATTGAAACGAAATGCAAATCTTGAAAAGGAAATAGAGAAGGCGCAACAGGACGCCACGGAAAAATTAGATAAAAAAGAAAATCGAAAAAAGGCTGCGGAAAAACAAAAAGAAGCTGCGGAAAAACTTGAAGAACAAGCCAAAGAAATGGAAGAAATGCGTTTCGATATGGAATCGGAACAATTGGCCGAAGACGCGGATGAAATCAGACAATTGCTTAAAAATCTGATTAAAATTTCGTTCACCCAAGAAGAATTGATGCGCAAAGGCCGGGAGGTTTACATTCAAGACCCTGCTTATCAGGAAGTCATCAAAGGGCAGTCGCGTTTGAAAGACGATTTTAAAATGATTGAAGATTCTTTGCTTGCTTTGGCCAAACGGCAAATGGATGTAAGTTCTGTCATTCACAAGGAATTGACATCTATAAATTTTCAAATGTCAAAATCTTTGGAAAATTTATTGACAATGAACCAAGGATTTTATGGCAATTCACGCAATACCATGGCGCAAAGTTCGCAACAATATGCCATGACTTCGGTAAATAACCTTTCATTGATTTTGGCCGAATCGCTCGACAAAATGCAAGATCAGATGAGATCCAATTCCCAAAAGAAGAAACAAAATCAAAAATCGGGAAAAGGTTCTTGCAACAATCCGGGGGGCAGCGGAAAATCAAAATCCAAACCCGACCCCAAGACCATGAAAGAATTGCAGGAACAATTGAACAAACAATTGCAAGGCCTGAAAAAAAGCATGGAGCAACAGCAAAAAGACGGAAAAGGCAGAAAAGTCGGCGCCAACAGCGAAACAAACAAAGAACTTGCCCGAATGGCTGCCATGCAGGAACGTATCCGCCAAATGATGCAGGAATACAGTAAAAAAGTGAAAGAAGAATCGGGCGGAAAAACAAATGGCAATTTGGATGGTTTAATACGTGATATGGAACAAACCGAAACCGACTTGGTAAACAAAATTATCAACGAACAAACTTTAAAACGTCAAGATCAAATAATGACAAGGCTTTTAGAGCATGAAAAAGCTCAGAAAAAGCAAGAACAGGAAGAAAAAAGAGAGTCAAAAGAAGGAAAAGATACATTTTCAGGAAACCAAAATCAATTTTTTGAGTATAATAAACTTAAGGGGAAAGAAGTTGAAATGCTGAAAAAGACGCCAGCCTCATTTTCACCGTTTTACCAACAAAAAGTAAACGAATATTTTTACCAATTTGGAAATTAAGTTTCTCAAACATAAATTTATTTTGGACAAAATCTTAGCCTATGAAAAAAAAATATGATGAAATTATTATAGAATCCCATCCTCAAAATGTAATCCTGGTGCAAAATATGATTGAAGGAATTTGTGACCAATACAATATTCCTAATCATTATGGGCAATTGTCTGTTGCCATTATTGAAGCAGTGGAAAATGCCATTAAACACGGAAATGGATCGGATAAAAGTAAAAAAGTATCCATTAAGGCCAAAAAATCGTTTGGCGGCATTAGTTTCAAAATTACCGACGAAGGCAAAGGATTCAATACAAAAAAATATGAATCGTTGGACGATGTTATTGAGCATGGCAACGGTATTTTTTTGATGAAAACACTTAGTAATCGTGTTACTTTTTTAGACAAAGGACGAAGTGTGGAACTTTTCTTCAGTATTGATGGAATTAGTTCTTCAAAAGCTTTGGAAAGAAAATCCTTAATGGAAAAATATTTTGCCAAAGAAGGCACTTTTGCCAAACAAACACAAAAATCGGTGTAGATATTGGGTTTGAGAAAAATAGAAGAGAAAAAGGTTGCTCAAAGGAGTAACCTTTTTTTGTAATGTTAGCATAGCAAAAAAGGTTTTGATTTGAAATTCTAACTATTTTGGAGGCAGAAAACCCAAAAACATTGAAAAATTTCTTACATTTGCCAATTATAGAAATGGTACAAAAGGAATAAAAAGACCGTCTCTTATAAGATTTGCTTTATTTCTTTAGTGGTACAAAAAAATAAATGTAAAAACAAAAAATGTGATACGAGAAAAGAACGTATCTGGTTTTTTTATTAAGGGTAAGTTATGTATAAAAAACAACTATTAGCAATATTTTTTCTTATAGGATTTCTTCCATTAGGAAAAGCGCAAACCAATTCATTAGAATCAAGAAAGACGGTAGAACCTATCGGCTGCAATGAATGCAATTTGGAGAAGAAATTGAAAAAATGCTTTATTGTGAAATCTTATGTAGGCAATGTAAACATAACTTCTGCCGACAAAAAAGGAATTAAATTTGCCGACGATGCAAATTATGACAAAGATACTGCCGTACGCTCCTATTTGTTTTGTGCCTTGGAAAAATATCAGGAAATAATGATTTCGGCAGGAAATCACCCTTCTTTAACTGTAAATATTACCCCTTACGATTTTGAGTTGGGAACGCCCATCATTCATGTTTACAGTCTTGAAAACAATCCTTTTGCAGAAACGGGCAAAAGCCTTTTTGAAGAAATGGCAGAATTGGAAGAAAAGGGTGAGACGGCAGAAGTCCAAGCGCCCACAGGATTTTCTGCACCCGGAAAAACAGCAGAACAGCCCATTTATATGCAAAAACGTTTCGACCAAGCAGTTTGCGACTATTGTTTGCCCGAAGGGAAAAAATACCGCTGCCTGATGATTATCAGCAGCTTGAAAGGCGGTAAGTTGATGGACGGTGAAGAACGTATCCTGCATAAAAAAGCCTTAAAAATCAATGACAGTACACGTCAATATGTGTTTTGCCTGAAACCCAACGAATATAAACAATATCTTTTCAAGGCAAAAGGTTACCAAAACGGAACAGTGGAAATCATTCCTCAGGATTTTGCCAACAACAGAACCCCAATAATTACTTTCTACAAAGAGGCCGAAAAAAAATACTATGAATCTGACGGAAAAGTAGGGAGTCTTTATTCTGAAAAAAGTAATGACCGCTGGGTGGAATCCCCTTGCGGAATGGAATGTTGTGTTTATGTATATTCACATTTATCCAATTTGGTGCTCAACGACAATGCCAGTGTTATTGAACCTTACGAAACGGAGAAATTTTCTACCAAAATTTGGAAATATACCTATTGTGTAGATCCTGAGTCAAAGACTTTCATGGTGAGCAAACCTGATTATAATTCCTGCCTTTTGAAGTTGAAATTTGAAGATTTGGAAAGCGAAGGCGGAACGGCATTTGTGGTAAGCGAAAATCAAGGACAGTTGTCAGACCTTTCCCAACAAATTTTGAATGACCGGCTTACCAGAAAAATTGTGGTTGAGGAGGTAAAACCCGAACCTGTCATTTCTACGCCAAAAGCGCCTGAAATGGAATACAGGGTTCAGTTGGTTGCCAAAATATTGGATAATTATGATGCTGAAAAAATCAAAAAATCATATAATGTTCCTTCCGAAGTGAAAGAAGACTATGACGGTATGTGGCACCGTTTTACCTTTGGTTCTTACCCAACACCGGAACAAGCGGAAGAGGCACTAAAGGAATTTAAACAGAAACATCCCTCAGAAGATGCCTTTATTGTGATTTACAAAAACGGGAAAAGGGTTGGATTGTTTAAGAAATAAACTTGTTTCATATTTTAAAAATACAAACCTAACAAGCTTTTGAAGTTTGTTAGGTCGCTTCTTTTCATGGGACTTTTCAATTTTTTCAAACAGACTTCAAAAAATCAACAGATAGACGAAATGAAATATTTAATAGTAGGACTGGGAAATGTGGGGGAGGAGTACGAGGATACACGCCATAATATTGGTTTTATGGTGTTGGACAGGTTGGCAAAAGACCATTCTGCGACATTTTCTTTGCAACGCCATGCTTTTGTGGCCGAAATGAGTTCCAAAGGGCGAACACTTGTCTTGATAAAACCCACGACCTTTATGAACCTTAGTGGAAAGGCCTTGCGCTACTGGATGGACAAAGAAAAAATAAAGATAGAAAATGTGTTGATTATTGTGGACGATTTGGCTTTGCCTTTGGGAACTTTGCGTTTGAAGAAAAACGGTAGCGCCGGTGGGCACAACGGTCTCACAAACATTGCCGAAACTTTGGGACATCAAAACTATGCTCGGTTACGATTCGGCATAGGAAGCGAGTTTTCGAAAGGCCGTCAGGTGGATTTTGTTTTGGGAAAATGGAAAAAGGACGAACAAGAGGTGATTGGCCCCAAAATAGATATGGCCTGCGAAATGATTCTGTCGTTTGTTTTTCAGGGTGTGGACAAAACCATGAATGCGTATAATAATAAGTAAAATGAAAAATGAAAATTTAAAAATGAAAAATGAAGAGTTTGGAACTGGGAAGAAATTCTCAATTCTCAATTCTCAATTCTCAATTAAAATCAGAGATTTTTTTTCGTTGGTAAAGTTTTCGCATATGGTTTTTGCATTGCCGTTTGCTTTGTTTTCGTTTACATTGGCTTTGCACGAAACCACAATTCCTTTTACTTGGCAAAAGCTTTTATTTGTAATTCTTTGCATGATATTTGCCAGAAATGCCGCCATGGGCTTCAACCGTTATGCCGACCGCAAATTTGATGCAAAAAACGACCGTACCAAAAACCGCGAAGTGCCCGCCGGAAAAATTTCCGCGAAATCGGCATTGGCTTTTGTCATTGTAAACTGTGTTTTATTCATTGCTACCACCTTTTTTATCAATAAACTATGCTTCTTCTTGTCGCCGGTGGCTTTGCTGGTGATTTTAGGATATAGTTTAACAAAACGTTTTACTTTCCTCTGCCATTTGATTTTGGGCATAGGACTGTCAATAGGAACGGCAGGCGCCTATATTGCCGTAACCAACGATTTGTCTTTTACGGCATGCCTGCTGTCTTTAGTGGTAATTCTTTGGGTCAGCGGCTTCGATATTATCTACGCTTTGAATGACAAAGATTTCGACCAAAACGAAAAACTTTTTTCCATTCCTGCCCAATTCGGAATCAAAGGCGCTTTGCTTTTTTCGAGCATTCTGCATCTTTTGTGCCTTGCGTCTGTCGTTTTAATCGCTTTTCTGATTCCTTTGCAAACGTTAGGTTGGATAGGAACTTCTGTGTTCATCGCTATGCTCATTGTCCAA
>JAVBMO010000003.1:0-8416 GCA_031552355.1 Bacteroidales bacterium
GGGGTTATTTACCAATTTATTCAATCGTTCCAAATTGGTGAACAACAAATAGGCTCTTTTGTAAGTAGCAAAACGCCTTGCAAAGCCTATAACCAAAGACTTTTTATCCAACTGATCCATAATTTTGAACCACAATTGAGGGTCTTCGGTTCTGTTACGGAAGTCTTGCTGCAAAGTTTTTCCTATGAAATTCACCAACACTTCTTTTTGTTCCATGTGGATATTCCAAATATCTTTATTGGGTACATCATGAATTTTTTCCCAATAAGTAGTGTTGGATTGGTCATTCAAAAACTCTGCGCCAAAAGCTTTCATATAAAGCTCGCGCCACGATTTTGCCACCCATGTCGGGAAATGCACACCATTGGTTACGTGCCCTACATGAATTTCTTCAGGGAAATAGCCTTTGTAAAGCGGCGCAAACATATCGCGGCTCACGCGGCCGTGTATAGCGCTTACCCCGTTCACTTCCTGTGAAAAATTCGTTGCCAAAACGCTCATAGAGAATTTTTCGCCTTTGTCTTTTGGATTAAAACGTCCCAAGGCAATAAAATCGTCCCACGAAATGGTCAGATTTTCAGGAAAATGTGAAAAATAGCCTCTTAACAAATCTTCTGTAAAGGCATCGTGTCCGGCTGGTACAGGCGTATGAGTGGTAAATAAAGTTGAAGAACGCACCAATTCTTTGGCCTCTTCAAATGTATATTTTTCGTCATGGATGTAATTAGACACACGTTCCAAACTATTGAAAGCCGAATGGCCCTCATTATTATGGTAAATATCCGGCTGAATATCCATGGTTTTCAAGGCGCGAATACCGCCAAGACCCAGCAACATTTCTTGTTTCAAACGGTTTTCCCAATCGCCGCCATACAACTGGTCGGTAATAGTCCTGTCGGCATCTGTATTGCTTTCAATATCGGTATCCAACAAATACAAAGGCACACGCCCCACATCGCAACGCCAGATTTTTGCCGTAAGAATACGTCCCGGCAAAGCAATACTAACGGTTTTCCAATTTCCTTCTTCATCAAAAACACCTTTCAAAGGCAATTGCGAAAATCTTTGTTGAACGCAATTCGAAAGTTGTTCGCCTTGTTTGGTAATTTGTTGGGTAAAATAGCCATAACGGTACAACAACCCAATACCAATCATATCTTTGTTACTATCGCTGGCTTCTTTCAGATAGTCGCCGGCCAACAATCCCAAACCTCCCGAATAAATTTTTATGGAATTGTGCAAACCAAATTCCATGCAGAAATACGCAACTTTGGGTTGTTCGGCTTTTGGTTCACTCATGTATGCATGGAAATTTTCCACCACTTTTTGCATACGTTCCAAGAAATCCACATTTTTAGATAATTCCTCCAAACGCACTCTGGAAAGCGCACTCAACAATTGAACAGGATTTTCGTTGTAGGTTGTGGAAAAATTGGTATCTATGCTTTTGAACAATTCAATGGCGTCGTAGTTCCAAGACCACCAAAGGTTTTGGCTCAATTCTTCCAAACCCGACAATTCTTTGGGAATTACTGTTTTAATATAAATTTTTTTCCATTCGGGATTCTGTCCCCAATCGCTTTGGATTGCATCAATTTTGTGGGCTGCAACCTTTTGCCAATACAGTTCTTCCCGTTTCACCGATTTGCCTAATGCAATTTCATAGGCTTTTTCATAATGGTTGATAAAATTCATCCAAAGTGTTTGGCGTGAAATTTCATGGGCCTTTTTCCGTAAATTTTCATACGAAGAAATATCCATCGACAAGCCTTCTGACAAAGCTTGTACGATTTTTGCAGTAGCATCTTTTTCGTTAAAATCGTCGCGTTTTACCACTGCCAAAGTTCCGGGCAAGTTTTCGGTGCTTCTCTGAATCCACAAGCCGAATCCGGCCAAGGTCGTGGTAATCGATGGAATTCTAAACGCCAAACATTCCATCGGCGTATATCCCCAAGGTTCGTAGTACGAGGGGAAAATTCCGGCATCGAAACCAATCAAAAAGTCGAAATAATCCATGTTGAAAACGCCATCGCTGCCATTCAAATAAGCAGGCACAAAAATGATTTTCACATTGTCGGACGGTGTATTTTTTAATTGGTTTTCCTTTATTCTTCTAATAACAGGGTCGTTTTCAGAATCATGCAAAACATGTGTGGAAAATCTTTCTTCCGAAGGTTTTTCGTTGAAAGAACAATATTGCCCTTCTTTCAAAAGAGGCGAAACCCCGATTTGATGCGCAGGAACCGCAATGATAGAAATGACTTGCCTGTTTTTCAAATCTTTTTTATTAAGCTGCCCCATGGCATCCACAAAAAGGTCTATTCCTTTATTTTTAAATTCGTAGCGCCCGCTGTTGATAATCAAAAAGGCATTGGGGTCTAATTCTTGTCCCAAAAGGGTTTGGGCTACAGACAATATTTTTTCGCGAGCCTGCCTTCTTTTTGTTTCAAAAAATTCGCCTTGCGGAACAAAATCGTCTTCAAAACCATTGGGAGTAATCACATCGGCGGGTTTTCCCAAGAAAGCCTTACATTCATTGTCCGTTAAATCGCTAACGGTGGTAAAAGCATCGGCATATTTGGCTGTAAGCATTTCCAAAGAATGCTTTGCCCTTACTTGGAAATTGGTTGCCAAAACTTCGGGATTGTATTTTCCCATTTCGCTGTAAAGCGGCAGATTATTTCCGGCTACGCAACGTCCCAAAACCGTAGCATGGGTGGTGAACAAAGTTGCAACTTGAGGAACTTTTTCTTTCAGGTGAAGCAAACCTGTTCCCGTCATCCATTCGTGGAAATGGGCAATGATTTTATCTTGCGAACCTAAATAATATTCATAGTAGCTTTCAATAACGCGGGCGGCGCTATAGCCGAACAAAGCCGGTTCAATGTAATCCCATTGTCCGGTAATACTATCTAATTTATACGATTCCCAAAAACGAGACAAGATAGTATCTTTTTCGCTGAAGCAAGGTGTGAAATCCACCAAAACGGCAACCGGATTGCCGACAATCTTCCAACGGCCTACCTTGATTTTTAAACCTTGTTGGGCTGCGTACAAGCGCCAACTTTTATATAAAAATGGATCTTCCTCAAATTCGGGATGAGCGGAAGTTCCTTTCCAAACGTCTGGGCCAATCAATATGTAATTATTGCCGTGTTTTTCAACCAAAGTTTTGGCTTTCGTGGATACAACCGTATGAATACCACCTACTTTGTTGCAAACTTCCCAGCTGACTTCAAAAATATAGTCTGCGTTCATTTCTAAGGAATTATTTTAAAATTATTATTTTGTTATTTTTTTAAAGCAAAGTGTCAAAGATACTTAAAATAAATTACATTTCTTTGAGCACAAAATCCAAACTTATTAACATATTTATAACACCATTGGTTTTATTCTTTCAATGGAATCCACCAGAATGTCAATATCCTGCTTGTTTGTGTAAAGCCCGAACGAAGCGCGCACCGTTCCGGGAATTCCAAAATGATCCATCACCGGCTGTGCGCAATGGTGCCCCGTGCGAACGGCGACCCCCAACTGGTCTAACAAGGTACCGACATCATAAGGATGGGCCTCGCCCAGCAAAAACGAAATGACTCCTGCTTTTTCTTTGGCAGTTCCAATAAAACGAATTTCTTTTATGGCCGAAAGTTTTTGTGTGGCATAATTCAGAATTTCTTCTTCATAGGCTTCAATTTCACTCATTCCGATTGAATTCATGTATTCTATTGCCGTTTTCAAACCCAAAATATCGCCTACGGAAGGCGTTCCAGCTTCAAATTTAAAAGGAAGTTCGTTGTAGGTTGTTTTGTCAAAACGGACTTCCTTTATCATTTCGCCTCCACCCTGATAGGGCGGCATTTTATTGAGCCATTCTTCTTTTCCGTACAAAACGCCAACGCCCATTGGCGCATACATTTTGTGTCCCGAAAAACAATAAAAATCGCAATCCAAATTCTGAACGTCCACTTTGGTATGTGCAACAGCCTGAGCGCCATCCACCAAAACAGGCACAGAAAAACGATGGGCTTCGCGAATGATTTCCCTGACAGGATTTACCGTTCCCAAAGCATTGGAAATATGTGCCACAGCAACCAATTTGGTTTTTGGCGAAAGCATTTCTTTGAAAGCAGAAAAAATCAATTCTCCCTTTTCATCGAAAGGGATTATACGAAGTTTGGCGCCTCTTTCCTCACAAATCATCTGCCAAGGCACGATATTGGAATGATGTTCCATTTCGGAAATAACCACTTCATCGCCTTGATTCAAAAAGGTTTTGCCAAAACTTGACGCCACCAAATTGATGCTTTCCGTGGTTCCGCGCGTAAAAATGATTTCACGGCTGTGCCCGGCATTGATAAAAGATTTTATCAAATGGCGTGTTTCTTCAAATTCCGTGGTAGCCTTGGAACTCAGATAATGTACGCCACGATGAATATTGCTATTCAATGTGCGGTAATAATCCGACAAGGTATTTATCACACATTCCGGTTTTTGGGTGGTGGCGGCATTATCCATATACACCAAATTTCGCCCATAAACCTTGGAGTCAAGGATTTTGAAATCTTTTCTTATTTTTTCTATATCGAACATTTCTTCAAATTTTAATTATGCGTGCTTTTGTAGTAAATGTAGGCAATAAGAAAAAAGAGAAGTAGCAGCCCTATAAAAATGTAAAACATTAAACTGCAACCCATTTCACCTTTTTTCACTTCATCATCTTGTTTCTTTTTTTTGATTTCTCGCTGAAAAAGAAACGCAACCAACAAAACCACTGCGGCAAGAACTACGGTTACAAGAATACTTTCAAAACTCATATCTTATGGATTAATAATTTTCATTCCTATGGAACAATTCAGGCAGCGTTTTGGTTTACAATAGCCGGAATAAAGTTGCAGCAATCCTTGTGATTCCAAAGCTGTTGCAGGGTTCAAACCCATGCCTTCAAATTTCGACTGAATGCTGTTGGTTTCCTTTGGAAGTTTTTCCAAAAATTCCAAAGCTTTTTCCTTATACTTTACATCATCGTGCTGATTGCCATATTCAAAAAGAATAGGCACAACCACGTTGATTATCAAATTTTCCAAAAAAGTCTTTCCCGTGCTTTTTTCGCGTTTTATGGAAGGTTTGTCGAAAACATAATGCGTTGTCCAATAAGGCGAAGCCGAAACATTGAACAATTCAAACAAATCATCTATGGATTTGGCTTCCAATATTTTTGAAAAAAGATGCTGCGAACGATGAATCACTGCGGCAAACTGGCTTAGGCGTATGGTGGGGAAATTTCCGGGGCGAAGCCGCAAAAAATGCCACATGGTTTTGTCCAAAGCCTGCAAGCCGTATTTTTTTTGCAAAAACTGAAATTCTTTTTTCAGCAAAGTGGGGTATTCGTCCGAAAATTCACCGGAAAGCAAACCGGAAACGCCAAAAATCAAGGCTTCCAATTCAAATAAATTATTTTTGTGCTTGGCCAAAATCTGCATATCCAAACTTTTTGCCAAAGCCTCAAAAGTGTCGCTATTGATTGAACTGCCGAAATAGCGCGCCAACAAACGGTAAAACGTTTGTTCCCATGAATTTTGGGTTGCCTGCAAACACAAAGCCACTCTCTCGCCTTTTCCTTCCATGCGCTCGGCAGCAAGGCGTTGCAAAGTATTTGTAAGCACTAAATTGCTCACTTGTCCGAACGATTTTTCGCAAGGGACAAAAGTCTTGCTGTTCAAAAGATTCAGATAATTCCCATAGGCATCGGCAGCATGTTTCCCTTTGGCTTCCAAACAAGGGATTTGGCTTCCGTTTTCAGCAAAAACTTCCTTGTCAAAATCGTACACAACGTGCAAAATCACATTGTTGTAGGCTTTATTTAACTCGTGTTTGTGCTTGTACCAATCCGAAGATTTTAAATGGATTTCCACATTTCCTGCCCATTCCGTGTTGCCAATTTTGATTTTGGCATTCAGAAAATCTGCGCCGGAATTGGGATTCCGCTCCCCGACCTTTAGAATGGAAAGCGGTTCCCCGTTGGTGGTATTCAAATCCAAGTACCCCAATATTTTATGCTGCCACAAATAACAAATAAATTCTTCTGTCATTCGCTTTGTTATTCCTTTATTTATTCTTCGTAGGAAATTTTTATAAAGTATTTTCCCCCTCAACCTTCAACAGATTGGCTTTTTATTCAAATGCCAAACATTAAACAAAGATAATGATTTTCTTTAACAAATAGGCTCCTGTGGAAAAAAGCCATCCGTTTTCGCCATTCAAACTTTTGTAATTATTGTGTTTCTTAGTACCTTTGCGGAAATTAAAAATTCATAAACGTTAAAAATAAAACCGAGATGAAGAAATTTATTTTGCTAACTTTTGTGTTGTTGTTTGTACAAACAGCAAGCCTCAGAGCTGACGAAGGCATGTGGCTTCCGTATATGCTCAGTAAACAGACTTTAGAAAACATGCAAAAAAGAGGCTGCAAACTCAGCGCCGAAGAAATTTTCAGTTTCAACAAATCCAGTGTAAAAGATGCCATTGTACAGTTTGGTGGCGGCTGCACAGGCGAAGTCATTTCAAACGAGGGCTTGTTGCTGACCAACCACCACTGCGGATTACCTCAAATTCAAGAACAATCGTCCGTTGAACACGATTACTTGACCAATGGTTTTTGGGCAAAATCGAAAGCCGAAGAATTGCCGAATCAGGGCTTAACAGTTTCTTTTCTTACTGAAGTAAAAGATGTTACTGATAAAATAATGAAACATTTGAACGACAAAATGCCTTATGCGCAACGTAAAAAAGTAGCAGATTCCATTATGAAGCAAATGGAAAAAGAAGAAGCCAAAGGCAAAGGAGAATTTATTAATGTAAGGGTTACGCCCATTTACAACGATAATCAATACCTGATGTTTGTTTACCAAGTGTATAAAGATGTCCGTTTGGTGGGTACACCACCTTGGGGAATTGGTAAATTCGGCGCCGATTCAGATAACTGGACTTGGCCTCGCCACAAAGGCGATTTCTGTTTGTTCCGCGTTTACACCGCACCCGACGGTTCACCGGCCAATTATTCAAAAGACAATATTCCAATGAAACCAAAACATTTTCTGCCTATTTCATTGAAAGGTGTACAGGAAAATGATTATGCCATGATTTTGGGTTATCCGGGAAGCACCAACCGCTATTGCTCCTCGCAAAACGTTGAAATGATTATCAACGAAACAGGCCCTGCCTACATAAAATGCCGTACCGAAAAATTGGACGTTTACCGTAAGCACATGGATGCCAATCAGGAAGTTTTTATCAAATATGCTTCAAAGCAAGCTGGCATAAGTAATTACTGGAAATATTATATCGGACAGGTAAAACAATTGAAACGTAACAAAGTTGTAGCCCGCAAACAAGCTCTTGAAAAACAATTTGCCGAATGGGTGAATGCTGATGCCAAGCGCAAAGCGGAATACGGAAATGTATTGTCTGATTTTGCAAAAAGCTATGCTACTTTGTCGAAATACGAAAAAGCCATCGTTTACCATCGCGAAGCCGGTACAAGAGGTGGCGAAGCCATTGCCTTTGCAGCCACTTACAACAACCTTATCAGTTTGAAAGACCCTGAACAAGTGAAAAAACAATTGTTGCTGCGCAAAGCCGATGTCGAAAAGAATTTCAAAGATTATGACTATGCCACAGACCAAGAAGTAACCACCGTCTTGCTTACTTCTTTCTATAAAGATATTCCTGCAGATATGCTACCTTCGGAAATTGCTAAAATCGGCGCCACCGGCGATTTCAAAAAATATGTTGACAACATGTTGGCTAACTCCATCTTTTCTTCGAAAGAACGCTTTGACAAATGGTTGGAAAACCCTTCCGACCTTTCCACCGACCCTGTGGTCCTTTTAATGAAAGATATCAACAGTTCTTATGCAAAACTTCTGAAAGCCACAGAAGATGCCTATATGACAAGTAAAAACGCAAACCGCCTTTTCCTAAAGGGCTTAATGGAAATGCAAAAAGGACAGGATTTCTATCCAGATGCCAATTCCACCATGCGTTTGACTTTTGGAAATGTGAAAGGTTACAAACCTTCCGACGGGATTTACTATGACTATTATACAACTTTGGAAGGCGTTATGGAAAAGGAAATCCCCGGAAATTGGGAGTTCGATGTCCCTGCAAAATTAAAAGCGCTTTACGAGAAAAAAGATTACGGACAATATGCCGACAAAAACGGTGATTTGGTTGTAAACTTCATTGCCACAACTGACATTACCGGCGGAAATTCCGGAAGCGCTGTTTTGGACAGTAAGGGAAATCTTATTGGGCTTGCTTTCGACGGAAACTGGGAAGCCATGAGCGGCGATATTTCCTTTGAAGAAAAAACCAAACGTACCATCTGCATGGACGCCCGTTACCTGCTTTTTGTTAT
>JAVBMO010000126.1:0-2630 GCA_031552355.1 Bacteroidales bacterium
CTTGGCGGTGGCTATGAACACAGGTTTAATTAAAACCGGTTCGGCAAGCCGTACGGACAGAATCTGTAAATACAACCAATTGCTTCGTATCGAAGAAATCTTGGGCGATGCAGCCATCTACCCGGGCAAAAACTTCAAATATGCGAAGAAATAGTTTCTCCAATTGAGAATTGAAAGTTGAGAATTGAGAATGGCTGTCGCTGCGCGACATTTGTTAGCCAAGACTTTCAATATTTCTTTTTATAAAAAACCGCTTGTACGAATTAATGTACAAGCGGTTTTTTTCGTCATTGCGAGGTGTAGCCGAAACAATCAGATTTTAGATATACGGCAGGGAAAAGCTTAAGGAGACTCCCTTCTAAATCCCTGTAAATCAAAATGCATAAACCGCTATTAAAATCTTTCAAAAATAAAAAGAATAAGATATTTTGTTACTCTAAAATTCATATCCTCTGTAAAAGTGCCCCCTTTTCTCTTTCTCTATAAAGCCTTGTGCCTTTAGATTAATATTTGTTTGTATCTTGCGCAATGTACAAAACATTGTTGCGAGCATACATGGGTGCTCTCTTTGAAAAAACAAAGGCCTGCTTGAAATCGGCAGGCCTTGTTATCTCAGATAATTGGAAATTTTATTTTTTCTTATTAGGCAACTCCAAGCCGTAACCTTTTTTCTTATCTTCTGCTTTTAGCCATAAACCAAGTAAGAAAGCAAAAATGCCAAGACTTGCAAATAACAACATGGGTTTTTTATAGTTATATGGATTTACCCGTGTAAGCAATGTTTTTGATGCTGATATTCCTTGTGAATTGGAATAAGTAGTTACAGGCAATAATCGTATTTTTGCGATATTGGCAACGGCGGCCTTTTCTGCTACTGTGTCTTGTGTAAGCTGTGTGGTATCAGAAGCTTTATTCATGCGTTGTGCATTGAGTTTATTCACAATATGAGTATAATCATTGTCAAGTTTTTGTATTTTTGATGTAGCAGCAGTATCACTGAACAAAGGATAGTTGATGTTAATCATAGGCAAATGCCTGTTGATAAGGCTAATGGTATCTGCGCTGAATGTTGCTGTGAAAAATCCGTCAAACTGTTTCAGTAAAACAACAACCTCTTCTTTGCTATTTGCTTCAATGCCTTTGGCAATAGCTTCGGAATAGTTTAAAAATTCTGTTTTTACTTCTTTAGTGAATACTGCATCTACAAAAGCAATATTCTCATTTACAGATTGTTCTAATTGCTTGTTTTCAATATTTATTTGTATTTCATCAAGAAGGGCTTGGGCATGCTCTTTTTCTTCTGTATTACCGTTTTTTATAACAAATTCTGCTTTTGTTCTTATCTCTTTCCCAGCATTGTATGTGCAATAATTTTCAATGATGGAGTAGTTTTTATTTACTTCGCTAACACCGGGATTACTCGAAGAAAGAACAGAGCCGATAATCATTGGGGTTAAAAACAAACCAATATTTTGTATCCAAAAAATGATGGAATAGGCAGAACCCAATACTTTGTTATCCACTAATTTAGGTACAGATGGCCACAAAGCAGCAGGAACCAGTGAAAAAGAAACGCCTAAAATAATGATGGCACACAAGGCAATGGCAAAATTGAAATTTTCGGCAGGAGTAAGGGCGAATATCAAGTGGCAGGTGGTCATTAATAACGAACCAATAAGCAGCATGGTGGCACCTTTTCCTTTATTGTCCAAAAACCATCCTAAAATAGGCGTAAGCACCATTGCGCCGATAGGGAAATAGGAAAATAATCCTGCAGCTTCAGAGGGTTCTAATCCCAAACGGCTTACCAACATTCCGGTTGCAAACTTTTGAAATGGGAAAATAGCAGAATAAAAAAGCACACATAATCCGGCTGTGATTAAAAAAGTTTTTGAAGTAAAAATTGCTTTCAAGTCAGAGATTTTAAATTCCTCTTCAGCGCTTGACGCTTCCTTTCCGGTATTTTCTTGTTTATCTAATTTCCTGTCTAAAAAGAAATAAATAGTAAATGTAAGTAAACCTATCAATAATAATAATGTGCAAATTGCAACAGGGCGTGATACACTTTCGTTGCCGGCCAAATAGGGCGATAAACGGAAAACAGCAAATACGCCTAAACGGGCAATTGCCATTTCCAAACCCATTGCCAAAGCCAATTCTTTTCCTTTAAACCACTTTACAATGGCTTTAGAAACGGTTATTCCTGCCATTTCCACACCACATCCGAATATGGCAAACCCAATACAGGCGACCTTTGCTGATGCTGGAAAATCGGGTAAAAAAGAATTGAAAAATTCAAATCCCAAACCACCATTATTAAAATACTCGCTAACTCCATAGAGCTTTATGCTTGCGCCAAGCACCATTACACTACCTGCTAAAAGGGCAGTGAAACGAACGCCCATTTTGTCGAGGATAATTCCTGCAAAAATGAGGAAGAAGACAAATACATTTAAGAAAAATTCAGAACCACCCACCGAACCAAAAGTATCGGGTGACCACTGCAATTTTGTTTCCAATAAACCCTGAATGGGCGCCAAAACATCCACAAACATGTATGCAAAAAACATGGTGGACGAAACTAACAGCAACGCAATCCATCGTGCAACAGCAGAATCGCGTAACAATTT
>JAVBMO010000108.1:0-8605 GCA_031552355.1 Bacteroidales bacterium
GAGACATCGAATTAGAAGAGCATTTAGGAAAACCTGTTGCTTTTCAAAGAAATTATTTAACCACAAAAAAGCCTTTGACTTAGCTTTTTTCTACATCAATTATGGATACATATAATCAGCATACTTTGGGAAACACCACCCCAAATGTTTTATTCCAATACTAAAAGAGTCTGTAGAAAAGCATTTTCCATCATTTATTTTTATATAAAATGTGGTTGCTTCATAAATAGAAGAAGAAAATTCTGCAGATAAATCCCCGTTGTTTCCGACTAAAGAAAGAATCTCTGCATTCATCTTTGGATTTTTGTAAAATTGATAAAGATAAGTATCTATTGAATTTGAAATTTTAACAGAGGGAATATTGCCGGAACACACATTGGGGGCAATCAATCCGGAGACAGTGGGTAATGGGTTTACAATAAATAGTAATTCGCATTTGGAACTGGCACAACCTGTTAATGTGTCTTTTCGGCTAATATAATATTTTTCAGTGTGTACCGAAGTGAGAGGTATCGAAGGGACAGGGCATTCTGTTACCATGTTTTCTAAATACCATTTTACCAAATAATTATTTGAATCGGTTATTTGAGGTTGAAAAATTTCTTTTCCGAAGCAAAGTTGAAAAGTATCAATACACAAAGGAGCAGGGGAGGTAGAAACAGAAATATTGATACGTTGTGTAATTGGATCACTGCAGCCAAAAGGTTGAAAAGTCAAAGAATAAATTCCTGAATCTGTGGTTGAAATATTCGGAAAAAAAGTATTCTGAGATTTTGAATTAAAATTTGGCCCTTGCCAAAGAAAATCCGTAGACCCTAAACTAAGACAACTTAAAAATAATGTGTCTCCGCTACAACTTTTGTTATTTACTTTAATAACAAGATCTACAGAAAGATCAATTACTTGCAAATTTGTAATAAAATTTTTCCCACAGGCATCGGTTACGCGTACAGCATATTGGTGTGTTGCATCACCATGAACAAAGTTTCCTGTAGAATTGGTTTGAACAACAACTCCATCTTCCAATAATTCGTATGAATAAGGTGTAACACCACCACTGGCTTTCAGATCAAAGTGGGGTGTGTCGCCAGGTTTACAAATATAAACAGAGTTAGAGCTTAGTTCAAAACGCCCTTCATAATTGATTGTCAGACTATCAGATCCACACCCCCAGGGCGATAGCGCTATCATAATAACATATTCTCCTGTTTTTGGGAATAAAAAATATTTCCCTACATCCGAAGAACTTAACATTGCACTTTCAAAGTTGCTATATGGAGTTTTTGTATTTCTATAGAAAGTCTCTTGTGGAATATTGTTATAGTAGTAATTCCCTTTGGGAAAGACATGCAGCCCATCACATTCATTTTTGGCAGTGTATGAAAAATCTCTGATTTCTTCTTTATATTTCTGAAAAACTACAGTATCTTTACGAGTAAGACAGCTTATTTCAAACATATATATCCCCTCTTTGAGATCGACATATTCAGGAGTGTTGTATTCAGAAGAAAAAGGGAAGAACGAGGTAATGGAATTGCCAAGGGTAACATCTTTATGAATTGCAGGTGTTGGCCCACTAAGTTGTTTAATACATGTACCAATCGGGAAATGATAGAAGGAAGAATATATACGAAGGGAGGATTTGAATAGCGTCTCTTTGCAATAACTGGTGGATAAATCTGTTTGAAAAGAGGGGCTTAGAGAAAAGAGGCTTTCAATGATACTGTCTTTACTATCAGTAAAAACAACTTTATAAATAATATCATATTTAAAATCCTCAAATTTTTGGCGAGAATCATCCGTAATTCCGGTTTTTGAAGCTACTAGCGTATTTGTTTCTCTATTGTAAATATCTATCTTATATGGATAGCAAATAGAGTTGGAAGGGCTAATTTCAAAGGAAGTACTGTAAGTAGCACACTCTTCGTTAGAATGAGATACAACAATTTGTTTTTCAAATATAAAGTTACGAGTTAATATTTGCCCTTCATGGTCTTCGATTTTAGCATAATAATATTTATTATATTTAAGCCCACTTGTATGAAAACCATCAGAATGAGTTATATTTTCTATAGAATCAAGAAGATTATGGGATTGGTCGTAAATCTTTAAATTTGAAGGATAGCAAAGCAGAGCCGTTTGCCCAAAAGAAAAAGAAGTACTAAAAATATCACACGTTATCTGGCGGGAAGAATAAAACACATCAGGATTTTTATCTATAATGATTTTGTCTGCAAACAAATTTTCTACAGGACAACCTTTTACTCTCAAATGTACCTCAACTCCGTAGTTGCTATCTCGCATTTGTTTATAAGAATAAGGAAGAATCAGCGTGTCTTCAAAAAAAGGTGTTTCCCATTTTTTGGTACTTCCATTTACAGTAAATGCAATTTCATAATATTTAGAGGTATTTTGAAACCAATAATGCTCAATTTCATTCGGAGAGTTATAATTTTTTGGAGTTATTTTGGTTTTGACTTCATTACAATTTGAACTATTTTCATTTAAAGAATACAAAAATGGATCATACGGATCTTTTGGAAAGTCGGAAGAGACTTTCTCTACCTGAATACCGATCGGAATTTCATATAAACAATCATCAGAGACTTTAAAACTGTATGTTCCGGGGTTAAGGCTATCAATAACAATATGCTGAGAATTCGATAAATCGAAGTGCTTTTTCCCTGTATATAAAGGCGGATAGGATACCATTTCGATAGAAAAAGGTTCTTTTCCATCAAAAATGGATATTTCGGCAATGCCGGTGTTTAAACAATTTAAAGATTTTAATGAGTTTTTTACAGTAACAGAGGGTATTACATAATCAGAGTGAATAGTCTCTTTTGTTGTTTTGGAAACAGTCTCCCCGGAATTTTTACAAATTGTACTTGCTGTAATTGTATATGTTCCGGGACGAAGGGTCTCAAATTGTGTATTATTTTTGGTTGAAGGGATATTTACATCACTTCCGTTACTGATGGAAATATGAACTTTTGTCAAATCTACTTCTGAACCGGAAAGATTAACTTCAATGATTCCATCGGCAAAACAACTGGGATTTTTAATGACTTTTGTTTCTAAATTGAAAGAACATTGCGAAAAAGAATATTCATAACAAATTAAAAAGTAAAGAAAAATGGTTAAGGGGATGAAATGCCTTAATTTATAGAACATAAAATGTATATCTCTTTAAAGTACAAAGATACATATTCCTTTGTATTTACTCCTCTTTGAAAATAAACATAAAGGATAACCGTATTAAAAATCTCACTCATAAATTTTGCTGATTTTCAGATTTTTAAATTCTGAAAAATAGAATTTATTCATGTAATTCGCGAATGAGAAATTAATCAGAATGACAAATGTGAATACATTTTATTTTGATGAGATTAAATCTCTGTAGGGAGAATTCCGCTCAACAGGGTAAGTGAAAGTTGTTATTCATCTTATCTTAAAATATCATGTAACGAAAAACATTTTCAATTCTCCACTTTCAAATTTCTCTTACTACTCTACATTTTGTAATAAACTTTGAGAATCCATTGGAAAAAGTGGGGCGAAACAAAACGTTTGACATAAATGGACAATATTTGTACAAAATTTCCTACAGGATAGCGGAATTTCGGTTTTTTCTTACAGATGATTTTCTCCATTCTCCTTGCAATGACAATAGGCTTTAAGCCGTTGGTTTCTTCTTTTTCTATAATTTTGAGGGTGGTTTCAAAAGATTGTTTGTAGGCAGGATGATTCTGGGTGATGGAAGAAACCACACGGTTGGCGGTAAATTCGGTGCAAAAGTCGCCGGGTTCGATAATTATCACACGTATATTGAAACGACGTAATTCCAAACTCAGGCATTCGCTATAAGATTCCACGGCTGCTTTCGAAGCCGAATAGGCGCCTTGGTACGGAATCCCCATGACACCTGCAATGGAACTCATATTGATGATTTTCCCCTCTTGCTGCGCTCTGAAAATAGGAATCACAACCGAACAGACATTCGTCATACCCATAAAATTGGTATCCATTTGAAGTTTCATTTCTTCAGAAGTAACCAATTCCAGTGCCCCGCCAATTCCCATTCCGGCATTGTTTACAACCACATCAATTCGGCCTTGTTCTGCAATAATTTTGTTTACACCGGCCTGAATGGAATCTCGGTTTGTTACATCCATTTCCAAAAAGTGAAGATTTTCTTTTTGAGAAACCATCGGCTTTCTGCTGGTTCCATAAACGATGTATCCCTTTTGCGACAAGTATTCGGCACAGCATTTTCCAATTCCCGAAGAAGCGCCTGTAATTAAAATAATTTTTGACATAATTCTTTGTATTTGAGGTGAAAACGCAGGGTAAACCTTTAGCCTTTCGTTTATTTTACAACCATTGTATTGTCAATCATGTGATTGTTGTACTGTTGCAAAAATGCCTTAAATTTTGCATTCATTTCTTGCGCTTTATCCGGCATTTCCGTTTTGAGATTTTTTTTCAGCAAAGGGTCTGCCTTCATGTCGTAAAGAGATTTGATACCCTCTTCATTTGTTTCCAGCACATAATTCCCTTGGTAAAGCATGAAAAAACCGTTCAAATAACTGAAGGCAAATTTTTTGTTGTTGGGGTCTTCTGCAAAAGCGTCCATCCCAAAAGAAAAATAAGGTTTGTCAAAGTGGAGGTAATTCAACACTGTTGGCATTATATCTATTTGTTGAACGGTTTGCGGCCTTATGACACCCTTCATTGCCGGATTGCTTGGGTCGAAAAAGATAATCGGAATTTTGAAATTTCCTGCATCCGTTCGGTATTGAGGAAGACTTCCCTGCGTAGCATGGTCGGCGCTAATCACAAAGAGAGTATTTTCGTACCAAGGCATTTTCGATACTTTTTCAAAAAACATTTGTAAAGCATGGTCCGTATAGCCAATACATTGGTGGATAGGCATTGTCCCTTTGGGGAATTTCCCTTTATATTTGGCCGGAACCACAAACGGATGGTGAGATGTAACCGTCATAACGGCTGATAAAAAGGGTTGTTTTTGGGTATTCAGCTTGTCGGCGAAAAATTGTAGGAACGGTTCATCCCAAATGCCCCAAAATCCATCGAAATCGGCGTCATTGTTGTATTGGGTTTTTCCATAATAACGTTCAAACCCTACCGTTTTTGAAAAAGATTCCATTCCCATAGACCCATTTGTAGCTCCGTGAAAAAACGAAGTGGTGTAACTTTTGCCTCGCAAAAGCAGTGGCAAAGTGGTTATTTCATTGTTTACATAAATGGAAAAGACATAAGGTTCTTCCATCGATGGAATGCTGGCAAAAATCGACGGCATTTGATCGACGGTTTTTCTGCCGTTGGCAAAAGAATATTCAAAAATGGTACTTTGGGTTATCAGGGAATCCAAAAATGGTGTGTAACTTTTGTATCCGGGAATGGATTTATTGTAAGCCCCCACATATTCCATCGAAAAACTTTCCAACACAAGAATTACCACATTTTTGGGTGTGAATTTTGCTGTGTCGGACAAAGGCTTGTGAATGGGCGAATAGATGTTGTCCAATTCTTTCTGGGACTTAAAATAATCCAATTTTTTGTAGGCTTCTTTCGAAAAAGTCTGACAGATGGATAGGGGAGTGTTCAGCACAATTCCCGCTTCGACAGACGAATTTGTGTATTCAGTGGCATCGCTAATCCATAGTGGGCGAAGCCTTGTAGAAAAAAATCCTCCCCGCATTCCTATAATTGAAAAATAAAAAAGAACAGGGAAAAGAAGTCCATGAACCAAATAAAATTTCCAGTTTTTGGTAATCAATGGTTTCCCAATTCTTACTCGTTTGTAGAGAAAAACCAATAGTACAACCAAAGCAATCCAAACCAAGGCGACATACCAAAAATCTATTATAAAACGGCCCATCAATCCGGTATTTCCTTTGTCGTGGGCAAATTCCTGAAAAACAGACCATGTGGTGCGCCGTAAAGTAAACCGGAAATAAATAAAATCGATACAATTGGCAAGCAATGCAAGGCTGTTTGTGATATAAAATACCCAGTTGGAAACAATTTGTGGAATGCGTTTGTAACGGAATTTGAACGGAAGAATGTAAAAAACAAGGTAAAGCCCGTTTACATACAAAAGAGCCGTAAGGTCAAAACGGAAACCATAAGCCATCAATTTCAGAAAATGGGGAAATGTCATGTCGGGATACAATTCCGCATTGAAGGCATAGAACAAAATCCGGCAAAGGCTGAAAAGGAAAAGTACAAGCAGAAGCCGTGCAGCTAAACCCAAATAAATACTCCCCAATGGGGAAGAATTTTTATTTTTAGACATCCTGAGAAATATTTTTAGAAATGATATTTTGACAAGACTGGTAACAAATTTTGAGAGATTTTATTTCATCTTGTTGCAATAAATTTTACCCTCTTCGTTTTTCCAGACTTATTTCTTTCTCAAAGTTTTTGCAAAAGTACTTAAAAGTTTCTTGTTGTCTCAACCAAATTTAAGGATTCCAATTGATTATACAGGAGAACAAAAAAGCTTTGATAGTTATTAAACCACCAAAGCTAAATTTAGAATCAAATCAGTAAAATATCTATTTTGTTTCTGTTACCAACATGATACTTACCGGTTGATAGTTTTTTACATTGAACCAATACATACTGCTTGAATAAATCCGTTTTTCATCGCTGATATTGCCGGTATAGCTCTTTTTCGAGCCGCCGAAAATGTAGAGTATTCCATCAATATTTTCCGCATATTTTTGAGGAATATAACCATGTATCCCATCATTGTATTCTTTGATAGAAAAGAATAAATCCAAACTCTTGGTTTCTCCTGAAGAAGTTATTTTTTGCAAATTTGCACCTTCATTAGGTGAATGAATATAAACTTCTCCCTGATGAGCGCCTAAGAGATATCCGGTAGTAGAAGATAGTTGTGTATATCCGTTATTTGTATGTTTATAAACAGTATTATTGGAACAAAGCCATACATTTCCTGCTAAATCCGAAACTGCTTGAGGTACAGCAAAATTCATTCCATGAGAAATTGTATTTTGAAGGATAAATTCATTATCTATCCATCGGTATGCATAACGGTTATTGGCTCCTGTCAAATACAATATATTGTCCTGGGCATAAAAAGCCAATATGCTTTCTCCGGGCGAAAGGCTGCCGGCCTCACTCCATGTATCCGAAGATACGTCATATTTGTACACAGAATTATCATTTGCTAACACATAAGGTATTCCATTCAATAGAGCGACTTTGCCTCCGTTAAACGGTAAATTGCCAAGTTTGGTAGCATTTTGCGTATTGGGATCAAAACGGTAAAAGTCATAATTATATACTTCATCGTAAGTTGATCCTAATCCTGAACTATGAGCGTGAGCAGTATAAAATCCACCACCATAGTATAATTTTCCGTTTAAAACAAAATGAATGTCGGCAGTTCCTTGCACAGGTTGGTCGTTTAATTTTTTAAGCGTATGGCTTTGGTCAATACGTATGGCGTTGATTGTTTGTTGCTCGCCTACTGCTATTTTGCCCCAACAAACATCTTTTTCGACAAATATTTGTTTGAATTCAGCCCAATTGGTTTCAATATTCGGCGTTTCGGCAAGCCATCTATCGGCTATTGCGCTACCTCCCGTATAATATTTTAAAGAAGATCCTTCCACATCATTTATAGTTCCACCGGCGCCTGTCCAAAGTTTAAATTTTATGGAAGAGCCATCCTGTTTTATATCGGTAAAATGAGCAGGTTTTGTATCGCTCAAATTTGCTTCTTGAGTTATTGTAAACGTTTGAACAGGCGAACCTCCTTTAACTGAGAATTTCTTTTCCGCATTTCCTGAATACACCGATATGGTGGCTGTACGTTTTTCGGAAGTATGATTATATACAGTATTAATTTGTACAGTCTGTTTGCCTTCGCCTGCCGTTTGCGAAAGTTGGCACCAGTTTTGGGTGCTTTCTGCATACCAATTGCCATCAGTTCCCATGACAATACTTTTTAATTCCCCATTCGAAGAGGTTGCAACCTCCGAAGAACTTTCTGTTTCCGGCGAAACAGGTTCATCTTTCTTACATCCTGATAAAAGAATTGCAGGCACAAGAAGTAGCATAAAAATTATATTTTTTGTTCTCATTATGTGTATGTTTATTTATGATTTTTAGGACTATTGTTAAAAGAAACTATTGGATAATCGTTCCAAAAACTATCAAAAAACAGTTAGGCAACTTTTAAAAAGCTGCCTAACTCAAAAAATAAAAGTATTATTCCGCTAATTCTTTCGGGTCCCATTGAATGGGAATGTTACGAAATTCGAGTATGCCGCGGTCTTTTGCCGAAAAATAAAAAGACATTTTTACTAATTCCAAACTCAAAAGATCAGAAGGAACTTTATCAAAAGCATCTTTATTATCGAGTGTAACTTCTATCCAAATTCCTTTTGCTACAGAAAAAGTTTTCCCTGCCGAGTTGTAAGGTTTATATGTTTTTCCTTTTACATCAAAAGCTACCGTTTCGCCATTTCCACTGGTAGAACCGCCAAAAGTAGCCGATTCGGCATAACTTTTATTTTTCACTTTAAATATTAACGAAACCTTTCCT
>JAVBMO010000104.1:0-14163 GCA_031552355.1 Bacteroidales bacterium
GAGACATCGAATTAGAAGAGCATTTAGGAAAACCTGTTGCTTTTCAAAGAAATTATTTAACCACAAAAAAGCCTTTGACTTAGCTTTTTTCTACATCAATTATGGATACATATAATCAGCATACTTTGGGAAACACCACCCAAAATCTTACAATCAAATACGTTTTCATCGAGCATTTGCGTAAGCTGAACCTGAGAAATCTGATTGATTAAGGCCGGATTAAACGGCGTGGAAACGCGGATATAATTTTCCGTAAAGCCCAAGATTCTTCCGTTTTCGTTGTCCGACTCCCAAAGCACATGATGTTTTGTGTTTTGGTTGCTTTGGTAAAATTCCAGTTTTTTCTTGTCCGAAAGTTGTTGCAATAGTTTACTGCGTTTTCTGCGGATGTCCACAGGTACTTTACCCGGTAATTTCAAGGCATAAGAATCGGGGCGTTCGGAATAGGTAAACACATGCAGATAAGAGATCGGCAGGCTTTCTATATAAGCACAAATTTGTGCAAAATCTTCATCGGTTTCGCCCGGAAAACCCACAATATGATCGGCGGCTATGCAGGCCTGCGGCATCAGTTCTTTTATTTTTTGGATACGTGAAGTAAACAAATCCAAAGTATAACGCCGTTTCATCAAAGACAAAATCTTGTCGCTTCCCGATTGCAACGGTATATGAAAATGCGGAAGAAAGCTTTTTGATCGAGCTATATATTCCAACATTTCGTCGGTCAAAAGGTTGGGTTCAATGGAAGAAATCCGGTAACGGGAAATGGCTTTTTGTCCTTCCAACGCCCTTATCAACTGAAAAAAGTTTTCGCCATTGCGAACGCCAAATTCCCCGATATTCACTCCGGTCAAAACCACTTCTCTTACGCCCATTTGGGCAATCTTTTCGGCCTCTTTCAAAGTGGCTTCAACGGTTTGGCTACGGTTTCGGCCTCGCGCAAAAGGGATGGCGCAATAGCTGCAAAAATAGTCGCAGCCGTCTTGTATTTTTAGGAATGAGCGAGTACGGTCGCCGGTAGAAAACGAAGGAACAAATTCTTCGGTATGGTCTATCGACACTACTTCGGAATGGGCGCAAGGTGTAAAACGGCCTTGGGTTTCTTCCAGAATATAATCCACCAACTTGTGTTTGTCCACATTTCCCAAAACATAGTCCACGCCTTCAATTTGGGCAATTTCTTCGGGACGAAGCTGTGCAAAACAGCCAATAACTGCCACTTTGGCATTGGGGTTTTGGTGCGTTGCCTGACGGATGGCATTCCGACATTTCTTTTCCGCCAAAGACGTCACGGTGCAGGTGTTTACGACATAGACATCGGCAACCGTTTTAAAATCGACCAAAGAAAAACCTTTTTCCACAAATTTGCGGCTCAGGTCCGACGATTCCGAAAAATTCAACTTACAACCCAATGTATGAAAGGCAACTGTAGGCACGTGTTCTGTTTTTTTTAGAAATGCAAAATTACGAAGTTTTTAAACAGCTTGAAAGAAAAACGTTTTTATACAAAGCTTGTTTGACTTTTATGGATACTATTTTTATGTTGTTTGACAGTAAATAGATATTTTATATGAGCTATTTTATTCCACTTTCCTACTGATAACAAAGATAAATTTACGTTGCAAGGTTTTTCTAAAACGATAAAGGATAAGGTAATAAACAATCACACTCAAAAGTCCCAGCAAAATAGGAAGTATTTCTGATTGAAAATAGGAAATACTGAAAATCAAAATGCTTGTAAGCAAAATACTAGGGAAGAGGTATGCCCAAAAAACGGCCAACAGAGCATTTCTGCTTTGGGTGGCCACTATTACACCGTCGCCTATTTTATAAGAATAATAAGCGGTTTGAAGAGGCACATCCACAATTTTGTCTTTTTGATCGGCAGCACCGCACATATTTTTCGCATGGCAGGATGCGCAGGCCGAAAGCACCAACAGTTTTACTTTTATGCTTGTTTCATTGATATCAATGATAGTTCCTTCGTGTGTAACGGTTTCTGCCATTATTTGCGGATAAGTCTTAGAAACTGGTTAAAAATTATTGCCGTCTGCCTTAGCTGACGGATTTTTGAGTTATGAACAATATTTTTTGGCTTTAGCCTAATTAAAAAAGTAAAAATGTTTGGCTAAAGCCGTTTAGTTCGGTTTATATTTTAGTCCGTTGCTTAAAAGCAACGGCAATGATTGGTGTTGTTTAGAAATTTTAAAAATATCGCCGCTATGTGGCTTTTATAAATATAGATTTTATGATTTGCTACAAAGATTACGCGGCTATACCGCTTTTAAGCCACAGCGTGGCGATATCTTTGTAGAATATGAATGTATTGATTTAAAAGCAACGTAGTGAGACATCTTTTTTATTTGTATTTTCTTTCATGAAAATTTAAACAACCTCTAAAAGAAAAAATCCTCTTCTTGGAATTCAACATCCCAATGTTTTTTGATTTTCTTGTATTCGATGTGATCCTTGGTTATATATTCCATCCCACTTGTGCGTGAGTTGTAAATAAAAACAGCATAAGGTATATGATTGGCAATTTGGACATCTATATAAATTCTGTAATGGGTTCCATCACAAGATGAATAAATAGATTTTATATTCAATTTTTCTTTTATTTTTTCAATAAACAGATCTTCTGTCAAAGTGAATTTTCCATTATCACATGCTGAATTTGCAGATATATATGAAACTAATTCTTCTAAATCCTTTTCATGATGATTAAAATAATAACACATCCTTTCATATCCTGTATATCCAAACCGATAATACAGTAATCCGAGGATTAATATTATTGCAGTTAAAAGAAAAATCAAATTCCTTTTCGCCGGTTTTTTCATATTTCTGCTATGAAATTTGTGATTTATCTATATTCCACTTTCCTACTGATAACAAAGATAAATTTACGTTGCAAGGTTTTTCTAAAACGATAAAGTATAAGGTAATAAACAATAACACTCAAAAGTCCCAGCAAAATAGGAAGTATTTCTGATTGAAAATAGGAAATACTGAAAATCAAAATACTTATCAACAAAATAGTAGGGAAGAGGTATGCCCAAAAAACGGCCCACAGAGCATTTCTGTTTTGGGTGGCCACTATTACACGGTCTCCTGTTTTATAAGAATAATAAGCGGTTTGAAGAGGCACATCTACAATTTTGTCTTTTTGATCGGCAGCGCCGCACATATTTTTCGCATGGCAGGATGCGCAGGCCGAAAGCACCAACAGTTTTACTTTTATGGTCGTTTCATTGATTTCAATGATGGTTCCTTCGTGTGTAACGGTTTCTGCCATTATTGGGGGATAAGTCTTAGAAATTGGTTAAAAATTATTGTCGTCTGCTTTAGCTGACGGATTTTTGAGTTATGAACAATATTTTTTGGCTTTAGCCTAATTAAAAAAGTAAAAATGTTTGGCTAAAGCTGTTTCGTTTGGTTTATATTTTAGTCCGTTGCTTAAAAGCAACGGCAATGATTGCTATTGTTTAGATATTTAAACAGTTACGTAGTTTCTATTTTGCATTTTGTGTTTTTTGCCGGATGGCATTTTGGCAATTTTGTACACAATTTCCTTTGCGGTCAATGGT
Organism: Bacteroidales bacterium; assembly: GCA_031552355.1. Classification (GTDB taxonomy): domain Bacteria; phylum Bacteroidota; class Bacteroidia; order Bacteroidales; family P3; genus JAVBMO01. Next base: position 3,588 of record JAVBMO010000104.1, read on the forward strand.
ATAGAATTTCCCTTGTATTTCTGCCACTTCGGCAAAACCCCAATTAAAGACAGTGGCTTCTTTGTATTCCAAGGGAATTACCACATTTCCGGTAGTATCAATATAGCCGTAACGGCCGTTTTTCTTTACCAAAGTCAAACCATCCCTGAAATAAAAAGCTTGCTGATATTGTGCCTTAATGATTTCTTTCCCTTTTGTATTCACAAACCCATAGAGTCCTTTCCGTATGACTGTTGCCAGATTATTCCTGAATGAGTAGCAAAAAGGTGTCATATTGTTACCATTTTCATAGATGAGGGGAACTACCTTTTTCCCTTTTTTATTGATGAAGCCATGTTTCCCCCCTTTTACAACATGTGCCAACGATTGCATAAAAGGTTCTACATAGTCGTATTGGCAAGGAATAACAAGCGTTCCTTTTTTATCAATAAACCCCCATTTCCCATTTTTATTCACAGCAGCCATGTCTTCCCAAAAGTTTTGGGCATCGTCGAATTCATATTTGGTAATATAGGATAAACTGGTGTCTAAAAAGGCGTATTTCCCATTTTTGCTGACCAAGGAAACCCCATTGATAAAGGGATTCATTGAGGCATATTCGTGGACAACTACGGTTTCTCCCGATTTGTCGGTAAGGCCGAACCATCCGTTTTTTTTAGTAACCGCATATGATTCGGAAAAGGGTAGGGCATATTCAAATTGAAGAGGAATTACCGTATCGCCCGAAAAATTCAGATAGCCGAAACGTGCTTGATTATTTATGCTTGAGCTGAAAAGAAAAAGGCTATCCAAAGGTGGGCTGATTCTTTCATAAATGGGTTGCATCAGAATATTGCCCAAGGTATCGGCAATGCCTTGTTTCCCATTTTTCATAATCAGGATATAATTACGTTCAACAAGTTCGGCATATTCCCATTCGCAGGGAATTATTTCACGCCCGTCTTTGGTTACAATTCCCATTAGGCCATTGCGAGTGGCTTTGCAAAAACCGTTGTTGAAATATCTCAAATCATCGTAAATGCATGGAACTTTGGAATTGCCATACATGTCGTCGAAGCCGAATTTTCCGTTTCTAAAAACCTTTTGCAAACCTTCGCTTTTGAATAAATTGCATTGGCAGCTGTCCTGCGCTGAAACAGACACAGTGAAAGAAAGTAACAAACAAATAACAGATAGTTTTCTAAACATATTAAATAATTTCGAAGCTGCTTTCGGGTATCCAACCGATATTTCCATCAGGAAGTTTAATTTTTGCCCAATTGTTCAGGTTTTCTTCTATGATAATTTTGCTGCCTTCGTGCAAAACAAATTTATCGGTTCCGTTTTCGGCAGGCGAACTTTTGGCTTGTACAAAAGCGTCCATCACAATAGCTTGATTGTCGGCAAAACGTATTGAATAAGCTTTGCCGGAACAAACAATGGAAAAAATGAACAGAAAAGCAATGCATAATGAAGTATAAAAAGCCATTCTTTTCTTTGTATAGTTTTGACTCAAAAGAAAATATCCTAAAACAAGGCAAAAAATCAAAAGGCTTCCCAAAGAAATAAGCGCCCAAGTGTTCAGTGAGAATGCTTTTATAAACGACAGCCACCATTTATTCACTAAAAACGGAGGAATTTCTTCCATTTTGTCGGTGGTTTTGGCGTTTACAATCTGCAAATTCATTTGGGCAGTTTTGTCCGAAGGGTTCAGCCGGAGAGACCTTTCATAGTTCAGAATGGCTTTTCCATAGTTGTTGCTTCGGAAATAGGCATTGCCCAAATTGTAATGCAAAGCGGCATTTTCATATCCTTTTTGAAGAATGCTTTCGTAAAGAAAAATAGCTTGGGTGTAAGCTTCTTTTTCGTAGGCTTTATTTCCTTTTTCAAATATGATGGTCAGGTCATTGCGATTGGCATGCAAGCCGAAAAAGGAAAAGCTGTAAAGTAGAATTAAAAAAATCTTTTTCATGGTGTTGGATGATTGAATTTATTTCAATTCGTTTTCAATATTGACAATAGTTTCAATGCAGGTTTTATAAAAATCGTTCATGCCTTGGGTGGTTTTTCCGGGGGCAAAACGTGCATATTCGCAAGTGTTCAGCATTTCGGTTGTTTGACGAAGTGTGTTTTCTGAAATACTGTTTTTCAAAAGGTTTTCCTGTATTTCCTCAATGGAAAGTTTAGATTTTTCAATGCGTAGTTTGTCCGAAAAATACCCCCACAAAGCTTGTGAAGTTTCTTCATAAAAAGCGTCTATATTTTGTTCTTGAAGGAATTTTTCAGCTTTCCGCAAACGTTTTTTTGCCATTTTAGCCGCCTTTTTCAAACGCATGGACAGAACATCTTTGGATGATTCCCGCAATTTCCACAAAACAAAAATGGCAACAGCCGAAAACAAACAAATCAGAATGGCTGTGAGCCAAAAACCGAAAGATAGGAAAAATGTTTTTCTTGTTGGCGTCCAACGTTCTGCATGGGATTTAATATAGTCGATGTCCTTGTTTAAGACTTCAACTTTTTGTTTATTGTTGGAAGAGTATCCGCTTCCGGGCAATCCTTTTTCTACAACAATTGTATGTTCTTGAGTGCTCAAATTCACATATTTCTTTTGATTGATGTCGAAGTAGGAATATTGGGCGGCAGGAATAGTGTAATTGCCTTTGCTTTTGGGAATAAGCACCCATTCAAAGGTTTTGGTGCCGCTGATTCCACCATCGGAAGGTTGAAGGTTTAGGGTTGTTTTGGGTTCAAAAACTTCAAATTCAGGCGAAAAATGTACAGCAGGAACATCTATATGCATAAGGTTTCCGCGTCCGCTGAAAACCATTTTGTAAGTGATGGCTTCGTTGGCCTTTAGTTTGTCTTTGTCCACCGAAGATTTCAGGCTGAATGTGCCGACAGCTCCTGTGAAATTAGTTCCTGCATTTTCCGGAAGTGGATCCACTTGAATTAGAATACTATTAGAGCGAAGCGTTTTTTTTACGGTTTGCATGCTTCGGAAACCTGAATTATTGAAGAAATCGTCGAAAAAGGGATCGTCGAAGAAATCGCTGAAAGGATTGCTCCCTCTTTGTCCCCGGACTTCAATATTGGCTAAAACATCCATTTCCAAAGGGTCTATTTTCAGAACACCTGTTTCTTGAGGGAAAATAGCCACATGGCGAACTTCACCAACCGTGTAGCGGCGACCGTTCAAAGTTTCTTCATATTGTTTGGCTTTGCCACCGGCTTTGTCCAATTCTTCCAACCAAAAACCTTTGTTCGAAGGCAGTTTGGTTACCTGATAACGGGGAACTTGCACTTGTGTATAAAGCTTGTAAGTCAAAATGATTTGTTCGCCTTTCAGGGCTTTGGTTTTGGAAGGAACCACACGCAAGAAAATGGTTTGGTCGTTTAGTTCGGTAGGGGCAGGCGCTTCAGCAGAACGTGGGCTATTGGGCGCTTGCGTGGTTTGCGGCATTTGTGATGCCGGAGCTTTGCCTTTTTCCACTTTAATGGTCAGTGGGTTTGATTTTACGGTTTGTCCGTTGATTTTGCAACTGGCTGCCGGAATGGTAAAAACGCCTTCGGCCGTGGGAACAAGGAAAAACGAAACGGAAATGGAGCGCGATTGCTGCAGTTGTCCGTTGGCGTTCATGCTCATGTAAAATTCCGTATTATAATTGGGGCCCATTATCAAATTGAACCCCACACTTCCAAAGGCAGGAGCTTGCAAACCTTGTATTTCTCCATTGGCTGTGTAAACCACCTGAAAGGATGAACCTGTTGAAACCACTTTTGGGGCGCTTGCCTGGAGAATAGGTGCATCTTGCGCTTTTAGTGGCACCAAAGGAAGAAACAACAAAATGAATAAATAAAAGCAATATCGTTTCATAATGATTTTTTATTCTGAAAAATTAATTCCTAATTTCTGATTCTTAATTGACTTTACCAGTCTTTCTCTGTTTTTATACTTTTGCCCTTTTCCTGGTCTTTCTTCAAAACTGTTTTTTGCAAGGTTTTTTTCTCATTTTCTTTCAAGGCGTCTAACATGCGCTCCGCATCATTTTTGCTGACAGGCTGAAGCTCTTGTTTGGGCTTTTCTTCAGGTTTTTGATTCCCTGAAGGCTGGGATTCTTGAGGCTTCTCATCTTTTTGTTCCTGTTTCTCAGAATCTTTAGGCTTATTTTGCTCGTTTTCCTGATTTTCTTTTTTCTCTTTCCTTTGTTTTTGTTGATTTTGCCAGCTTTTTTCTACATTTTCTTGATTCTGCTTATTTTGATTTTTTTTATCCTCTTTCTTATCTTTATTTTCTTCGTCTTTGTTTTGCTTATTTTTATCCTTTTGGGATTCTTTTTTATCTTGTTCTTTCTGTTGATTTTGCTGTTGCTGATTGTTCTTTTGATCTTTATTATCTTTAGGATCAGGTAATTTATTGATTCTTGATGCTAATTGTTTTAGTTGAGCATCTTCGGGATATTTTGCAATACCCTCTTGAACAGTTTTTTTTGCTTCAGTTTTATGTGCATTCACATAAAGATTAGCTGCTTTGTGAAAATAATCAGTTGACGTTTGTGAAAACGTAGTAACAGAATAAAAACACAAAATAAATCCAATTACTTTTTTCATATCTCATTAAAGCATTTTAATTACGCCATATATCCTATTGGTAAAGTCTTTATAATTTGCTAATTCAGGATAATTTCTTTCCTCTTTTTTCATTAAATCATACGCTTCATGGTATTTTCTTTCTTTTACCAATTTTTGTGCTTTGGCGTATATTTTTTCAGCCTCAGATTGTTTATGTTCTTTTTGCTTTTGTTCCTGCTCCTGTTGTTTTTTCTTTTCCTTTTCTTCTTGTTTTGGACGCAGTTTCAGCGCATAAGAAAGATTGTATTTTGCATCTTGATCTTTGGGCGAAATCCGCAAAGCATTTTTATAAGCATCAATAGATTGGTTCAGGTTTTTGTAAGGATCTTTCTCATTTTTATTGCCTTGCAAAAATTCTTGTAAATAGGCATTTCCCATATTGTAATACACATTTTTCAATACACTATCAGGGAGTTCCTTCGGATTTTTCAACAATTTGGAATAATTGAAAGCGGCATCTTTGTAACGTTTTTCCCGGTACAAGGTATTCGCCATATTGTAGGTGGCTTTGGCATAAGCAGAATCTTCCGTAAGCGCTTTACGGTAGTTCGTTTTGGCTTCTGCATAATTTTTGTTCTCATATTTCTTGTTTCCTTTTCGTAAATAGGATTTTGAGGATTGCCCCAATGCAATGTTGCCGGAACAAATAAAAATCAAAAACCAAAATATAAATATACGTTTCATTCTTAATTTTTTTTAAAGTAATGAAAATAAAGTCAATCTAAGCGTCAATTTCTTTTTCTCCGAAAAGAAGCATTTTGTTGAAAAATTTGTTTTTCCTTTCCAAAACAACCAATTCAAGCAAAAGAAGAATAATACCAATGGCCAAAAAATATTGATATTGGTCTTCGTAGTCGGAAAAATTTTGTTCGCCGTAATTCAATTTGTCCAATTCGTTCAATTTATTGAAAACCGAATTTAAACCTGCATCCGGAGAATTTCCCGAAGATACATAGATTCCTTTTCCTGCATCGGCAATTTTTTCGAGCATTTCATTATTCAAATGCGTAGTGACGGTAGAGCCCGAAGCATCTTTTTTGTATCCGGTCATTTGTCCGTTTTGGTAAACAGGGATAGGGGCGCCGGTGGGTAATCCTATGCCCATACAGCAAACCACAATACCTTCTTTGGTAGCAGTTTTTGCCATGCCCACAGCATCGTCTTCGTGGTTTTCACCATCGGAAATAACCACAATGGCGCGGCTTCTGTTTTTGACCCATTTATTCGTTTCTTCGCTGTCGTTATATCCCAGGGTGTTCATGGCTTTTTCAATGGCACTACCGATGGCAGTTCCCTGCACCTGAATCATTCCCGGATTTACGGTTTCCAAAAACATTTTTGCAGCCGCGTAATCGCTTGTCAAGGGAAGTTGGATATAGGATTTTCCGGCAAAAATAACAATCCCCACACGGTCGTTGTTCATTTTGTCCAAAAGCTTAGACATGGCTTGTTTGGCGCGCGAAAGGCGGTTGGGCTGCACATCTTCGGCCAACATACTATTCGAAATATCCAAACAAAAAACAATGTCAATGCCTTTGCGTTCGCCTTTCACAATTTTGGAACCGGTTTGAGGGTTGCTCAACGCAATGACAAAGAAGCAGAAAGCCAACAATAATAAAATAAATTTCAAGAAGGTTTTGGTCTTCGAAAAATTAGGAAGCAAGCGATCTACAAGATTTTTGTCGCCAAAGGTTTTTAAGATTTTTTTACGCCTTAACCACCGAAAGATAAAAAACGCCACAAAAAGCGGAACCAAAATCAGTAGATATAATATTTGCGGATGTTCAAACTGAATCATGTCTTATATAATTTTGCATTCAAAATTTTGAATTTTAAATTGAATCAGGGCATTGTCCTGAAATAAACCTGCCTCAATAGAATTTCCAACCCCAAACAAATGACGGCAATCAATAGGAAAATGAAAAATTCTTCTTTGGTGCTATCGTATTGTGTAACGTCTATTTTCGACTTTTCCATATTGTCTATCTGGTGGAAAATAGATTTCAAAGTTCTTGCATCTGTGGCGCGGAAATAAGTGCCGCCTTTTGTTATGGCCGCCATTTTTTTTAAAACAGCATCGTCAATTTCCACTTCTTCTTCTATATATTGAGTGCCAAAAGGTGTTTTTACGGGAAACAAAGCCCTGCCTCGCGTCCCAACGCCGATAGTATATAGCGTAATGCCGTATTGATGCGCAATTTCCGCTGCCGACAATGGATCCACAGCGCCGGCATTGTTTACTCCATCGGTCAAAAGGATAATAACTTTGCTTTTGGATTTGCTGTCTTTAATTCTATTGATGGCTGTCGCCAAACCATCACCCATAGCGGTTCCATCGTCAATTATGCCGCTTTGGATTTGTTTCAAAAGATTCAACAAAACCGCATGGTCAATAGTCATGGGGCATTGGGTAAAAGCTTCGCCGGCAAAAACCACCAAGCCGATACGGTCGTTTTTCCGTTTTTCGATAAATTCTTTGGCAACGGCTTTGGCGGCTTCCAAGCGGTTGGGCTTGAAATCCAAAGCCTGCATACTTCCCGAAATATCCAAGGCTACCACAATATCCACGCCTTCTACATTCACTTCGTGCGAACTGAGTTTGGTTTGCGGGCGTGCCAAGGCTATAATGGCAAAAGTCAGTGTAAGTAAGCGAAGCACAAATAAAACCGGATAAACTTTTTGACGAAAAGTTCCGGGAACATTTTTCAGGAAATAAAAAGCCGAAAATTGAAGTATGGGCTTATTGGTTCTTCGATTCAGAAAATACCAAACCAATAGCAAAGGGACTATGATTAGCCCAAACAAAAATTCCGGATTGCGAAAAACAATATCTTTGAACATCTTTTTAGTCGGTTATTTTTCGGTTTGAGGTTCTTCTTGCGGTATTGTAGATTCTATGAACTGTTTAATGTTTGAAAAACAAAAATCGTGTTCGTCGGGCAGCGGCTGAAATTTGGCGAATTTTACCAAATTGGACGTATTTAAAGCCTTTTTCAACTGGGGCAATAATTCCGGCGAAATGTTTTTGTATTCAAGTGTATAAAGCAATTCGTCAGTAGGCATTTCAAGCGCATGGAAATAGTATCTTTTGGTCAAATAAATCCGCAGAATATCGGTCAATTCGGTATGATATTCCTTGATTCTTCCGCTTTGCCACAATTTCTTTTGCCGCAAAATTTCCAAATTTTGCAATGCTTCTTCGTGAGGTTTCAGTGGGATTTTTTCCTGAATAAAAGGCAAAATCGGTTTTTTCTTTTTCAGGCGCACAATAATGTAAATGATAATTGCCGCCAACAACCAAATGCCCAAACCTATGAGCACAGGTTTCATAAACTCTTTCCAAGATTTGGGTTCTTGTAGAATGGTTTTCAAATCTTTAATGGCCTTGGTAGTGTCCACAGCAACGGTTTTTACCTGAAGCGTTTGTGGCGGTACTTGTGATATATAATTATAATCAACTGTTGCATTGGGCATTCGATATTGTATTTGGAAAAAATCCAAATTGAAAGAACCTTCTTCAAAAGCTGTAATGGTTAGGGTCTGCCGCAATTTTTCTATTTTTCGGGAAGAAGAAAAAACGGTATCTATCTTAAAACTCAAAACGTCGATAGCTTCGGGAAGCTGTGTGTTTTCCATATTTGGGAAAACGAGCGTTTCGGGAAAATCTTCGAAAGTGACTTCGATAATAAATTGTGTTTGGTCGCCAATGGTAATATCGTGCGAAGTCAATGAACTTGATACATTCAACTGTGCAAAGGCGCCCAAAGAAGCAAATTGCACAAAAAACAAAACAAGCAGAATTCTTTGAATTTTTTTCATTGTCCTTACATTTTACGTTCTCGTTGACGGAAAAGCATAAGCAAAGGTTTTATATAATCTTCGCCGGTTTGGATTTCGGCATAGTCGATGCCGTTTCGTTGCAAAATTTGTTTCAATTTTTGTTCCTCTTTTAAATAGGCTTCGCGAAAGTGTCTGCGGACTTTTTCGGAAGCAGTATCCACCCAGCGGACTTTTTTAGTTTCGGGGTCTAAGAAATGAACCAAACCCATGTCTATCAAAGCCGATTCGTTAGCATCTTTGATTCTTAGCGCCACCAAATCGTGTTTGCGCGAAGCAATCTGCAAAGCATCTTCATAGTTTTTTTGATAAAAATCGGACAAAACGAATGCTGTACTTCGTTTTTTTACCACATTAGTGAAATATCGCAAAGCTTGTGCAATATCGGTTTCCGTGTTTTCAGGCTTAAAAGTAATCAATTCCCTGATGATGCGCAAAATATGTTTGGTGCCTTTCTTGGGTGGAATAAATTTTTCGATTTTATTGCTGAAAAAAATCACCCCGACTTTGTCGTTATTTTGAATGGCCGAAAAAGCCAAAATGGCCGCCAGTTCCGTAATCAAATCTTTTTTAAATTCCCCCTTGGTTCCAAAGTTGTTCGAGCCGCTGACGTCAATCAGCAACATGACCGTAAGTTCGCGTTCTTCTTCAAAAATCTTTATATATGGATGATTGAATCGCGCAGTAACGTTCCAGTCGATATTTCGAACATCGTCGCCATAATGGTATTCGCGAACTTCGCTGAAAGCCATTCCTTTACCCTTGAAAGCGCTGTGATATTCGCCCGAAAACAAGTGCCGCGAAAGCCCCCGCGTTCGAATTTCTATTTTCCGTACCTTTTTTAATAAACTGTTATCCACTTTTTAAACTATGAACTATGAATGATGAACTATGAATTCAAAACAATAATTATTAATTGTTCATTTATAATTATTCATTTATAATTATTCATTAGTTTATGGTATTTCAACGTGGTTCAAAATTTCGTTGATAATTTCTTCCGAAGTAATGTTTTCGGCTTCGGCTTCGTAGGTCAGCCCCACACGGTGGCGCATAACATCAAGGCAAATGGCCCTAACATCTTCGGGAATCACATATCCACGACGTTTGATGAAGGCATAAGCCTTGGCCGCCAACGCTAAGTTGATGGAAGCCCGGGGCGAAGCACCAAACGAAATCATATTTTTCAATTTCGGCAATTTGTACTCATCCGGGTAACGGGTGGCAAAAACAATGTCGGTTATGTAGTTTTCTATTTTTTCGTCCAAATACACTTCGCGTGTCAGCTTGCGTGCAGCAATAATTTCTTCGGGTTTTATTACGGGATTGATATTGATTTTTTCGTTGCCCATATTACGGCGTAAAATCAATTTTTCGTCTTCTTTGGTGGGGTAGCCGATATGTATTTTCAGCATAAAGCGGTCCAATTGCGCTTCAGGTAGGGGATAGGTACCTTCTTGTTCTATAGGGTTTTGAGTTGCCAAAACCAAGAAAGGTTCTTCCAGCTTAAAAGTATTTTCCCCAATGGTAACCTGACGTTCCTGCATGGCTTCGAGCAAGGCGCTTTGTACTTTTGCCGGCGCCCGGTTGATTTCATCGGCCAAAATGAAGTTTGAAAAAATAGGCCCCTTTTTTACGGCGAATTTCTCTTCTTTCGGGCTGTAAATCATGGTGCCGATAAGGTCGGCAGGCAACAAATCCGGTGTAAACTGTATGCGGCTGAATTTGGCATCAATAGCTTTGGAAAGGGAATTAATAGCTAAAGTTTTTGCTAAGCCGGGTACACCTTCCAAAAGTACGTGTCCGTTGGAAAGCAAGCCTATCAAAAGGCGTTCCAACATGTGGCGTTGCCCAACAATCGCTTTGTTCAGTTCCATATTCAAAAGGTCCACAAAAGCGCTTTCTTTTTCAATACGTTCGTTTAAAACTCTGATGTCTGATGCTTCGTTCATGATTTTTTTAAGTTAATTAGATTCTTAGATTGCAAAAATAATTATTTTGTGCCAATGAAATTAAAGCCACATAAATCAATTTATTAAAAATTGCTTGTTAATAAAACAACGTTGGAAATAACGAAAAGTTGAGGGTTTTATTGTTTTTTGGGGTTGAAATGAAGAATGAATTTGAA
>JAVBMO010000110.1:0-2967 GCA_031552355.1 Bacteroidales bacterium
ATGCCTAGTAACGAAGAAGCTCAGCAAGCAATTTCTGATTTAAACCAAAAAGAAATTGAAGGCAGAAACATCAACGTAAACGAAGCTCGCGAAAGAGAAGAAAGACCTAGAAGATAATGGTTTTTATTGGAAATTTCTAAACAGAAATTTATCCATACAGAAAAACGGAAAAAATTGAATACCAATTTTTTCCGTTTTTTATTTACAGTCAAATAAGCACTTTGAAAAAAATATAAATGAGAAATTTATTAAAATTGAAATCATTTCTTAATATTTAGGTTAGAAAAATTTTCTATTTGAAATATTTCCTTTAATTTTGCGCCTTGGAAAAACTTAAATCTATATAAACATAAAAAACATATACAAACATGGTTACAAAATTAGATCAAATTCTGGAGCTTGTAAAAAGCAAAAGTAAAAAAACATTGGTAGCAGCTTACGCTAATGATTCTCATACTATTGGCGCTGTTAGCCACGCTGTGGATATGGGTATTGTGGATGCTATTTTGGTAGGCGATACCGAAACTATCAAAGCGGTTTGTCAAGCAGAAAAAGTTGATGTAAACAAATTTCAAATTGTTCAGGAAGCTGACGAACAAAAAGCAGCAAACAAAGCCGTTCAATTGATTAACGAAGGCAAAGGAAACCTTTTGATGAAAGGTTTAGTGAGTACAGACAAGTACATGCGCGCCATTTTGAACAAAGAAAACGGTTTAATGCCCGGCCCAAAAGCTACATTAACCCATGTTACCGTTATGGAAGTGCCTACTTACCATAAACTGTTGGTAATTGGCGACGTTGCTATTATTCCGGCACCGGATTTGAACCAAAAAGTAGCCATTACAAATTATGTTATTTCTACAGCAAAATCTTTGGGAAATGAAAAACCCAAAGTGGCATTGGTTACAGCAACAGAACAAATGTCGAATATGCCGGCCTGTGTTGATGCAGCTATTATTTCTAAAATGGCTGACAGAGGCCAAATCAAAGGTGCTTTTGTAGATGGGCCTTTAGCTTTGGACGTGGCTATTGACAAAGAAAGCGCTGAAATTAAAAAATTACAAGGTGAAGTTGCCGGCGATGCAGATTGCTTGGTTTTCCCAAATATTGAATCAGGTAACGTATTCTACAAAACTTGTACTAAATTCTCGAAAAGTGAATTGGCTGCAATGGTTGTAGGCGCTAAAGTTCCTTGTATCCTTTCTTCGAGGGGCGACAGCGAAAAAACAAAATTATATTCTATTGCCCTGGCTGCTTTAACAGCAAAATAATAGAATCTCACAAATTTTTAAAAAAAGAGATTGTCCTGAATTAGTGGGCAATCTCTTTTTTAATGTTTGCAATTCGCAGAAACTAAAGAATCTTGCTTAACTTTGCATCTCTTTATAAAATATTTTTGAAGTCATTCAATTGGTACATTTGTTGCTTCGCTTAAAATCTAAAAAGATATACTAATATACAAACACTAACTTTATGAAAAAGACATTGATTATTTTGGGTTTTATCCTACTTGGGATTAATGCACAAAGCACAGCAAAGGAACGGGTTTTTATTACCGGTTTTATGGGATACACTTTTGCAGACAATTTTAATATGGGAAGTTATTCGGGTAATGTGAACGATGGGATGCACTTTGGCGGGAGTATCGAATTTTTGATAAAAAATCTGTATGGTGTGGAATTGCTATATCAATATCAAAAAACGGATGCAGAAATTTATGACCTTTATAATCGGTACAAAACCGATTTGGGAATTTCTTACATAATGGCAGGTGGTATGCGTTACCAATCGCTTTTGAATGGTATGCTTTTGCCTTATTTTGGGGTTAATTTAGGCGTTGGAATTATTGCGCCCGATATTACAAGCAGCCAAACACGCTTTGCATGGGGAGCAAAATTAGGGATGAAAATCAGAGCAACTAATTTCCTAGCTTTTCGTGTACAGGCACAAATCAATTCAATTGTAAATGGTATTGATGGTTCTACGATGTGGATTGGTCCGGGTGGAGTCAGTTTGGGATTAGATTCCTATTCATCAATCTATCAGGTGGGATTCACGGTTGGCGCTTCCATAGCTTTTTAAAAACGGAAATACTTTATGTCGAAACTTTTTTTGGTACCCACGCCCATAGGCAATTTAGCCGATATGACCTTTCGGGCTGTTGACGTTTTAAAAAATGTAGATTTGATTTTGGCTGAAGACACCCGCACTTCTTCCAAATTATTGAAACATTTTGAGATAGAGACGCCTATGCAGGCATTTCATCAATTTAACGAACACAAAAAGACGGCGGAGATCATACAACGGCTAAAGACAGGAGTTACCATGGCCGTAATTACAGATGCCGGAACCCCCGGAATTTCTGACCCCGGTTTTTTGATTGCCCGTGATTGTATCAAAGAAGGAATTGATGTAGAATGTTTGCCGGGAGCTACTGCTTTTGTCCCTGCTTTGGTAAATTCAGGTTTGCCCTGCGATCGGTTTCTGTTTGAAGGATTTCTACCTCACAAAAAAGGTCGCCAAACGAGATTGAATTTACTTAAAGAATCTGACAAAACCATTATTTTGTACGAATCCCCACATCGTTTGCTTAAAACTTTAGAGCAACTTGCCGAAGTTTTTGGGAATGAAAGACAAGCTTGCGTTTCGAGGGAATTGACCAAAGTCTATGAGGAAAATAAACGAGGCAGTTTGCAAGAGTTAAAACGTTACTTTCAGGAAAAAACAATTAAAGGTGAAATTGTGATTGTAATTTCCAGAAACGAAGATTGATGTTTTAAAAAAGGCCATAAAAGCAAATTTTTCGACCTTTTTATTGTAGAAATGTGGTGGTGTTTCCCAAAGTATGCTGATTATATGTATCCATAATTGATGTAGAAAAAAGCTAAGTCAAAGGCTTTTTTGTGGTTAAATAATTTCTTTGAAAAGCAACAGGTTTTCCTAAATGCTCTTCTAATTCGATGTCTC
>JAVBMO010000042.1:0-26200 GCA_031552355.1 Bacteroidales bacterium
AAAATGATACTATGGGCAGCCTGCATGGCTGCCCTTGTTTCTTGTACCGGTGGCTATTCCTTTACCGGCGCGTCTATTCCTCCGGAAGCTAAGACCATTTCCATTCATACCTTTCCAAATAATGCCCGCTTAATTCAGCCGGAATTGAGCCAACTTTTGACCGATGCTGTCAGAAATAGATTTATGAGACAAACCCCGCTCAGCCTCGTCGAAGAGAATGGCGACTTGGATATCCGTGGCGAAATTGTGGATTACAATACACAACCTCAAGCCATACAAGCCAATGACCAAGCAGCAAAAAACAGGCTTACCATTACGATTAAGGTAAAATTTACCAACAGAATTAATCCTGCTGCAAATTTCGAACAACAATTTTCACGTTTCAGGGATTACGATAGCCAGCAAAACCTTTCTGATGTTGAGGGAGCGCTTATCACTGTCATAAATGAAGAACTTGTTGAAGATATTTTCAATAAATCGGTAGTAAATTGGTAATTTTGCAAAAAAATTGCAGTGCCAATTTTATGAACTACAAAACGGCAAATACCCTCATAGGGTGGCTTTTATTCCTGATTTCCACAACAGTTTATTTTATCTGCTGTGAACCTACCGTGAGCTGGTGGGATTGTGGAGAATATATTTCCACTTCGTATAAACTTCAGGTCGGACATCCGCCAGGGGCACCTTTATTCCAACTTATCGGACGATTTTTCTGCCTGTTTGCCGGAAATGATACAACCCAAATCGCCCTTATGATGAACCGTATGTCTGCTGTGGCTTCGGGATTTACCATCATGTTTTTATTTTGGTGCATCACCCATTTTGCAAGAAAGCTAACCAAGGCCATACCTTTTCAGGAACCGACCAAACAACAAAAAATCATTATATTTTTTTCAGGAATTGTCGGTGCTTTGGCCTATACTTTTTCAGATACTTTTTGGTCTTCGGCTGTAGAAAGTGAAGTATATGCGCTTTCCTCCCTTTTTACAGCCATTTCTTTTTGGGCCATTTTGAAATGGGAAGAGCAAAGCCATGACCGAAAATCTTTCCGATGGATTATCTTGATATTTTACCTTATCGGGCTTTCAATTGGAGTACATCTTTTAAATTTACTGACAATTCCTGCATTGATTTTTGTCGTTTATTTCAAAAAACACAGGCATACTTTTAAAGGCATTTTCATAACGCTTTTCATTTCCATTACCTTGTTGGCGATATTACTTTGGGGGATTATCCCTTACCTTGTCATTTTTTGGAGTTGGGCGGAACTGTTCTTTTCCAAAAATTTGAATTTTGCTGTGGGGACAGGCTCTTTGGTCTATTTCGGATTCTTGTTTTTGCTTTTCGTCGGTTTGCTTTATTTTTCTTCCAAATACAAAAAAAGGATTTTAAATAACTGTGTGCTTTGCCTTTTCTTTTTAATGGTGGGCTATTCATCTTTTGCCCTTTTGATAATCCGGTCCAATGCAAACACTCCTATAAACGAAGGCAATCCTGACAATGGTTTTGCGTTGTCGGCCTATTTAGGGAGAGACCAATACGGAAAAACGCCTTTTCTGTACGGACAATATTACACTGCACCTATTTTAGATTACGCAGACGGAAAACCTGTTTATGCAAAGCAATATTCCGTCTGTGATACCAAAGGGAAAACTATCGTTTCTTTTTTCGACAAAAATGAAGCCGAAAATTTTATAAAGGAACATTCAGGTAACAAATACGATTTAAAAACATCCTACGGCCAAGCTTTTGATGGAAAAGGCTCTGAATTGGTTTTTGCCAAAGGATTTTCCACCTTTTTCCCACGTATGTGGAGTCCCGACGAATATCACCGGTTTGGATATGAAACTTGGGGTGGAAAAGGCGGTACAGAAGTTTCTGTCGAGGGTTATGCCTTTCAAAAGCCTACTTTTGTAGAAAATTTGCGTTTTTTTGCGAGCTATCAGTTGGGGTATATGTATTTCAGGTATTTTATGTGGAATTTTTCCGGAAAATTCAATGACTTGCAAGGGCGTGGCGGATTGCAGGATGGACAGTGGATTACCGGCTTTCCATTTATCGACAAACACCTTACCCATCTCTATGACGATATGCCTAAAAGCATGGAAAATAAAGGACACAATGCGTATTATCTGTTACCGCTTCTTTTGGGTCTTGTGGGGTTTTTATTCCAATTCGACAAAAACAACAAAGAAAATTTTGTGTTATTCCTTCTTTTCTTTTTCACAGGAATTGCCATTGTTATTTACTTGAATCAACCTGCCTATCAGGTTCGGGAACGCGATTATGCTTATGCTGCTTCATTTTTTGCTTTTTCCATTTGGATAGGATTGGGAGTTGCAGGGCTTTGTTCTTTGGTTCAGCGAATATCGAAGAAGACTTTCGTAACATTTTTTACCGCGCTTCTTTGCCTTGGGGTTCCGGCTCTCATGGCGCAACAGAACTGGGATGACCACAACAGAAGCCACAGAACCATTGCCTTGGATGCCGCAAAAAATTATTTAGAGTCTTGCGAAAAAAACGCTATACTTTTTACTTTTGGCGATAACGACACTTTTCCGCTTTGGTATGCCCAAGAGGTAGAAGGTATTCGAACAGATGTACGGGTGGTTAATTTCAGCCTGTTAGGTGCCGATTGGTACATTGACCAATGCAAACGAAAGGTTTATGAATCGGAAGGTTTGCCTATTTCTTTGTCCAAAAACGCCTATATCAGCCAAAACAGGGAAACTGTTGTGGTTCGGAAAACTGACGAAATTATGTCGTTGAAAAAAGCTTTGAAATTTGTGGCAAACGATGACCATTTTATTTTAGCAGGCGAAAAAGAAAACAAAAAATTATTCGTCTTTCCGGCTTCACGCCTTTCTCTAAAAGTGGATACAAATTTTGCTAAAAAGCTTATTGAGCCTTATTTCTACAAAAAATTAAAACCTTCGATTGTTGTAGAATCTCCAAACAATTATTTGGCAAAAAACACTTTGATAGCTTTGGATATTATTGCGCAAAACGATTGGAAAAGGCCCGTTTATTTCACAAATGCCTCTTCCGATATTACGGATATATTTGACAATTATCTGCAAAATAATGGTTTTGTTTATCAGCTTGTTCCGGTAAAAGTAAATTATAAATCCGGCGACGAAGAAGATTTTGACAGCCATTATCCAAATACCGGAAAAATGTACGATTGCCTGATGCACAAAGCTTCTTTTGGACATTTAGCTGATAAAAATATCTATTTAGACGAAATCAGCCGGCAAACTGCTTTGGATTTTCGTGCCAAATTTGCCCTCTTATCCAACGAATTATTGCACAGAAATCAAAAAATTTTGGCAAAAAATGTGGCTGAGAAAGGCCTGAAAAGCATTCCTTCAAAAAATGTGGAACAGGATTTTTCCGGTTTTCAGTTGGCATTGGTTTTGTTGAAACTTGGCGAAAAAGACAAAGCTGAACCCGTTTTCAACGAAATTTTGACACTTTCAAACAAAAAATTTGTCTATTATACAAAACAAGATCCTCTAATCCAGCGTTATTTCCATGAGGAAATTTATCAAGCTTTCATGCTGATTCAAGAGGTTTTCAAAAATTGTAAAACGTCAGATAATTTGTACCCGAAAGCCACGGATATTTACTTTGCCAATGCAGGGAAATATTTGGATTTTTGTTTGCAAAATATAGGCTATTACACTGAAAGTGAAACCACTTTTGAGGATGTAAGCCAAATTTCTCAACTGATGGAAACGGTGAATTATTTGATTCAACATGCGCGAGAAAATGGGAAACAGGACATTGAAAATCAAGCGGAAAATGTCATGAAAAAAGCAATCGTTTTATACAATCAGTTGGCTGAGGACGTTGATTAAAATATTTTTAATTTATGAAACTTTATAGGCTTCATATACTTTTCTTTCTGTTTTTTTGTGGAATTTTTCCCTGTTCCGGTGTTTTTGCACAAACGGAAAAAAATAGTTTTTCGGAAGTCAAAAATAGTTTCTCAGAGCTGGAATTCACTGTAAATTTGACAGATTTACAATTTATTCCGGTAGAAAACGAACATGGGCATTTTTTTAAAATTTGGACGCCCAACATTGAATATACCGAAAGTAAGGTCGTTGGAAAACCAACATTGCCTTTGATTCAACGAAATATAGAAATTTCCTTTGGCAGCACGCCAACTGTGGAAATTACAATTTCTGACTCTGTTGTTTATTCCCTGAAAAAATTAAATATTGAGGGACAGCTTATTCCGGCACAAGTTTCTGTTTTCAAGAACCGGGCAGCCGCTGCATTTTCTAAAAACGAAGCCACTTATTCCTCAGATGCTTTTTTCGATTTTCCTTTAGCTGAAGTAAATTCTTTAGGCATTTTGCGAAACATGCAATTGGGACGGCTTACGCTTTCCCCAATTTCGTATAATCCTGTAAAACAGGAATTAAAAGTTTATACTCAATTCCAAGTTCGCATCTTTTTTGCAAATGCCGACGAAGAAAAAACAAGCTTGGAAAAAGCCAAACACTCTTCTATTTTTGAAACCGGCAATTCTTTGAAAACCTTAAATTTAATCAATCCCAAAAATTTAATCCGCAAAGAAACGCAAGCCAATTATCCCGTCAAATATGTGATTGTTGCGCCGGATTCGTTCCAAACTGCTTTGAAAGAATTCATCGGTTGGAAACGGGAAAAAGGCTTTCAGGTAATTGAAATTTATACCGGAAAAGATGTAAGCAACAATACAGAAAGTATCAAGGAAATGCTTGCCAAATTTTATAGTGAAGCCACGCCGGCCAATCCTGCACCGGCTTATTTAGCTCTGATTGGCGACATGCCTCTGATTCCTTCATTCTATGTTCCGGCTGGCACTTATCACCCTGATTTGAATGCTCATTACACAGATTTATTCTATGCAGAATATACCGGCGACACTTACCCTGACTTGTTTTACGGAAGAATTCCGGCTCGTAATATCACACAACTTAACGGTGTTCTGCGAAAAATTATTGATTACGAAAAATACAACTTCCCCGAAGGAGACAGTTTTTTGAGCAACACTTTGTTGATTGCCGGAAATGCCAATGAGGGAAACGCTTTTAAGCTTACCAACGGACAACTCGATTATCTAAAAAACATCTATTTGGATAATTCTAATACCACAGTTTATTACAATGGCGTATCGGGAAGCAAAACCAACGAAATTATTGACAAACTGAGTGTGGGTGGTTCTTTGATCAATTATACCTCCCATTGTTTGAACAGCGGTTGGCGAAACCCCAATATTTCTACCACAAATGCCAAAACACTGAATAACACCAACAAATATTTTTTTTCCATAAACAATTGCTGTTTATCCAGCCAATTCAATGAAATAGAATGTTTTGGCGAAGCTTTGGTAAATAATCCTACAGGCGGCGCCATTGGGGTGATTGGTGCCGCCAACGAAACCCTTTGGGAAGAAGATTTTTACTGGAGCGTTGGGGCTTACAATCTTCCGGAAACGCCCGTCTATCTTGAAAATTCATTGGGCGCTTTCGACCGTTTTTTTCATACACACAGCGAAAAAAGCAACGAATGGCGGGCTTCTTTAGGCGAAATTCTACAAGGCGGTAATTTGGCTGTAACGCAGTCGGGGTCTTATTTTGAAAAATTTTATTGGGAAATTTACAATATTTTGGGCGACCCTTCATTGATGCCTTATGCCGGCATTCCCGAAAACTTAACTATTTCGTTTCCTGATTCTTTATCAGCCGGTACTTTGAACATTCCCATAAGCGGAAGCCCTTGGGCGTATGTGGCCGCTTCGGCAAATGGCGAGTTATTGGGAACTTGCTTGTTAAATGAAAACGGGACAGGCGCCTTAACTTTATCCAAAGCTCTTGACAGCGGAAGCCTGAAAATGGTTGCCACCAAACAGTTCTCAAAACCTTTTTTCAAAAACATTTCGTTGTTTTCGCCAAATGGATCTCGTTTGGCTCTTTGGGATTCCGATTTTTTAAACGCTCAACAGCAAAAAACCGACAGTATTTTTCCAAATCAAAACTATACACTTCGTTTGGAAGTGAAAAACGTGGGGAAATCCAAATGTTTTTCGCAAAAAATCAGCGTAACTTCCCCAAGTGGAAATTTGGAAATTAGTCCTGCATCACACATTTTTGACAGTGTGGCAAGCAATGAAATTAAAACTTACACTTTCAACATTTTAAGCAAATTCGGCCTTTCCAATTTAGCTATTGAAAATTTAGTGATTTCCATTAATGACCTCCCTGAAAAAGAATTAACTTTATTGGCTTTGGCGCCAAAAATAAAAATTACCAATGCAGAAATCATCAATGCCTGCCTTGAAAACGGCAATTACAACCTGAATTTTTCAGCCACTAACAGCGGAAATGTGGATTTTGTCAACGCTTCTGTGGAAATATCCGCATTTGAATCCAATGGAACGGTATTGGCGTCCGAAACTTTGGCTTTGGGCCGTTTGAATGTTTCCGAAGAGAAAAAACTTCCTTTTTCCTTTGACTGTTCGCTATTACCTCAAGACAACCTTTTAAACATTTGTATTAAAACCTCTTCCGAAGGATTCAACCAAACCGACACTTTTTACCTGCAAATGAAACGAAGCACGGAAGATTTTGAATCCGGAAATTTCGCTAAACACGCATGGATACAAAATGATAATTCTTGGGTGATAGAAACCAACCGTAGCAAGGTTTTTCAAGGAAATTATGCAGTCCGTTCGAGCAATACGCGCAATCTGAGTGTTTCCACGCTTGCTATCAAAATCCATGTGATTGAGGCTGATAGCCTTTCTTTTCATTACAAAGTTTCGTCCGAAGCTGGTTACGACGGTTTGTCTTTCCATATAGATAAAACATTGAAAAACAAATGGTCAGGAATTATCAACTGGTCTGAATGCAAACATCTTCTTACTGTCGGCGAACATCTTTTGGAATGGAAATACACAAAAGATGAAGAAACATCTGAAAATGAAGATGCTGCATGGGTTGACAATATCGTTTTTCCGCCCTACGGCAAAAATTTGATCATTACCTCTCCCCTTTTCCAAACAGAAACAACGGAGTGCAACTTGTATCCGAATCCGGCAAAAGATTTTTTGAATATAAAGCTAAACTCTTCGGAAGAAGTCGTTTCTGTCAATATTTTCAATCTTTTGGGCAAAAAAATGCCGGGAAATTGGAAGCTTAACGGAGAAAAAAATTCTTACTTTATCGACACACATTTGTATCCGGAAGGAATTTACTTCTTAATTTTGCAAACGCGAAACAACGTCATTCAGAAAAAATTTATGGTCATCCGCTAAACGAATTTATTTGCCATGCCCAATACAGAGAAAACCATTGTCATTCCTTTTATAGATACCTGTTCAAAAACAAAACCCGATACGGTCGTAAGCCCTTATCTTACATTTCAACATCACCTTACTGCCGACACAGCAAAGCAAGAAATTATTTACCGGAAATCGCTTTTTACCTACCACAAACTGCCTAAAATATCGCGCGAAGCCGTACCCATTCCAGCACAACATCCAAACGGCTGGATTTTTTGTCTACTCATTGCCATTGTTTTTCTTTTTGGATTTTTAACCAAAAACCACAGCCCTAAATTAAAAGAAATTCTTCGCTCCTGTTTTTCTAATAGATACCTGAATTTTCTTTTAAAAGATACCATTTCATTAAAGCGGACTCTAATCCCTCTGATTTACATTGGTTTTCAACTAATTATCACTTTATTTATCTACCATTTAATTATTTTCACCAAAAGCCCTTTTCCACTACCCAATGCGTCCATTTATATCAATTTCATCATTCTTTTGGTCATTACCAATCTATTCCTCTTGCTTCGCATTTTGATTATCAACTTCTTAGGAAACGTCTTTATGAGCAAAAAAAGTACAGACATTTTCCTTATCAACGACTTTAATTTCACATTTCTCATCAGCCTCGTATTGTTGCCGATTCTTTTCCTTGCTTTTTTTTCCGATTCATTGGCCATGGAAAACGCCACAAAAATTGGCATTGGAATTGTAAGCTTATTATACATTATCAAAATTTTAAGAAGTTTGAACATTACTTTGTTATACAATCGGCTTTCTAAACTCTATTTATTTTATTATCTTTGCAGTCTTGAAATCATACCCATTCTTGTTATTGGAAAGATACTTATTTCATTTTAAATCAACATCATTACGACCTTTTCAACATGACCAAAATTAAAAATGTCCTGATTTCCCAACCCGAACCGGCTGATATTAGCAAATCTCCCTACAAATCTTTAGTAGAAACTCACCATTTAAATCTGACTTTTTTTAAATTTTTTGACATTGTTGGGGTTGAAGCAAAAGATTTCAGGAAAGAACGTATCTATTTAAAAGACTATACTGCGGTTATTTTCAACAGCAAAAACGCTATTAATCACTATTTTAGATTAGCAAAAGAACTTCGTGAAGAAATTCCAGACAGCATGAAATATTTTTGCGCATCGGAAGCCATTGCCCTTTATCTGCAAAATTATATTCTTTACCGCAAAAGAAAAATTTTCTTTGGCAAACAAACTTTTGCAGACCTTATTGATGTGATGTACAAGCACAAAGATGAGAAATTTTTGTTTCCCTGTTCCGACGAACCGCAAACCGAAACTTACAAGTTGTTGGACAAAGCCAAATACAAATACACGAAAGCCTGCATGTATAAATCCATTCCCAAGGATTTAAAATCTTTGAATGTGGAAAAATTCGACATGGTAGTGGTTTTCACACCCATTGGCGTAAAAGCTTTGGCAACAAGCTATCCTAAACTTGACACCGAAAAAACCATGATTGCAGCTTTTGGCGCCTCAACCCATGTGGCGTTGGCAGAAGCAGGTTTCAAATTGACTGTTCCCGCCCCTACCCGATCCGCCCCTTCGATGACGGCGGCTATAGAAGATTTTATTTTAGGGAAAGTGGCAGAACCCGTTTTGATTAAAAAACCGGCTATTCTGAAAAAAGCAACTACCAAGAAAACAACTACCAAGCAAAACAAGCCGATTATTGCCAACAAAGCCAAATACGACGAATTGTTGGAAAATAAACGAAAAAAAGCTTTGGAGAAAAAAGAAGAAGCTTTGCGCAGAAAAGCCGAAAAGGAAAGACTTTTGCTGGAAACTCAAAAGAAAGAAGAAAACCAATAAATTCTTTTTGAATTTTGTTTTTTAATCATTTCATGCAAACATTCAAAAAACAGGAACGCCTTTGCAACAAAAAGCAAATCAGTCATTTGTTTGCCAGTAAGGACATGTTTTTAGAATATCCCATAAGTTTGCGGTGGAACGTTGTTGAAAATGAAAGCCATTTTCCTGTAAAAGTTCTGATTGTTGTTTCAAAAAAGAATTTCAAGCGGGCAGTAGACCGCAACCGGATAAAACGTCTTTTACGTGAAATTTACCGGACAAACAAACAAGAATTATTTTCTACCCTTAAAGAAAAAGACGTCTGTATTCATCTTTGCATCAACTATATAGGAAAAGAAATCCCTGAATTTCATTCTTTGGAACTTAGTTTAAAAAAGGCTTTGCAAAAAGTAACTACCTCACTGGCAAACTCATGAAAATACTGCAAATCCTGACCTACCCGCTCAAACTTGTTTTTATACTGTTGATAAAATTTTACCAGTATTGCATTTCTCCTATGACTCCTGCCAGTTGCCGTTTTACGCCTACTTGTTCACAATACGCACTGGAAGCCATCAGGAAACATGGCGCCATTAAAGGCGGATATCTTGCTGCCAAAAGAATTTTGCGCTGCCACCCTTGGGGCGGAAGTGGTTACGATCCCGTTCCCTAACTTCAAATGATTTACTATTCTTAACAGAGGAATTTCAATAAAGTGTACAACCGCTTAGCGCCTGAACAAAAGTTTTTCAAGATAATTTTTTATCCGTGATGGCTTCAGAAAGATTGTTTCATTAGAAAATCTTTCAAATGTATTTGCTCAATACCGTTGTAGTCGCCAGAACTAAATTCATCCATTGTCACAACATATTTAGGGTAATTATTATCTATTTTCAGTAGGTTGCCAAATTCTCGTTGAATGGTGCTTTCTTCAGAAAATAGATAGCAAACCTGAATGTAAACCATTCGTCCGTCTTTTTCAGCCACAAAATCAACTTCCCATGACGATAGTTGTCCGACGTGTATTTTATACCCCAAGTGCAGCAAATGAAGATACACGGCATTTTCCATAAGTTTATGAATATCTTTGCGTACATCGAAACCACGAATACAATTACGCAAACCCAAATCTTCAAAATAATATTTCTCGCCAACCTCAAATATCTTTAATCCTGCAATATCGAACCTCTGTACCTTATGCACAAAATAAGCATCGGACAAAGGTTTCAGATAATTCAAAACAGCTTGCGTAGAAACCGAAGTATATTGTGATTTCAAATATTTGGCAATATTGCTTGCCGAAAACATATTACCGACATTATCCGCCAAAAACTCTACCAAATTTTCAAGAAATGCTACATTCCGGATGTTTTCACGCGCCACCACATCTTTTAAAAGAATAGTGGAATAAACATTTCTCAGGTATTCAAATACGGAAAATTCTTCCAACCCGATTACATTTATATAGGGCATCCCACCAAGTGTAAGATACTTATACAACGTTTGATTTGAATTTTCCAACGAAAAAAAGCGGCAAAATTCTTCATATCCCAACGAGTGAATTTTAAACTCAATATACCGTCCGGCAAGGAATGTAGCCAATTCGCCTGAAAGCATGTTGGCGTTGCTACCACTGCAAAATATATCGCAACAATTTTCCGCCAATAAACTTCGTAACGTCTTTTCAAAACCTTTTATTTCCTGAATTTCATCAATAAACAAGTAGTTTTTTACATCAGGTTTCAGCAGGCTTTTAACTTCTTTGTAAAATATTTCATCGTCCGTAATGTATTGATGTGGCTTCAACTCTTTACTGATGTAAATAATATTGGCCAACGGTGTAGTTTCACGTATTTCCTTAATGATTTGAAAAAGGATATAACTCTTTCCCACACGTCGCTGACCTGTGATGACTTTAATAATTTCCTTATCAATGAACGGTTTTATCCGTTCTGTATAAACGGGCCGTGGAATAAACGGTCTTGCCCTTAGTATTTCATCTATCATATTTGACATTTTCCTGCAAATATAACAATTTATCAATTATAATTGACAAATTTCAAATTATTTCTTTCCCAATATGGGTATCAGGTTGCAAAATTAAGGCTTTTAAATACAGGACTATTTTTCATTCATCACAGGTAAAAGCAGGGATTCATCAAAAAGGTTTTCCATTCTACCGGATAAGAAATACCTCATTGGATACCTTTAGTACACCATAGGAATATTCCCTAACTTCAAATTATTTCCTATTTTTGCAAAGTAAATATTTGCTAGCGGCTTGGTTGTTTTAATCTCACAACCGGCGGCAATATGCCGGATAAATAAACGTTTTATCAAAATATTGCCGGATATTAAATCTAAATTGTTAGAAATGGACAAGGAAACGCCTAAAACTTCAAAACATCTGAGAAAGGCTTTGGATGCCATACGCCAAAGAACTTTTCAGGAAGAAGTGCAGCCGATTTCCTTTTTGGAAAATTTGGTAAACGCCATTCGTCCTAAAAAAATCATACATTTTGAAACGGCTGTTACTCAGTTCGATTGCCTGCTTGCCGAACTCGAATCCGACAGCAATTTGCTTTCCCGTTTTCAGGAAATTATTGACGAAGTTTTCAAAAACACAAACATTGAGGAAATCCTGACTTTCAGCGGTATTATTGAAGAAGCCGGATTTTTTTCCGAAGTCAGAAAACGTATTGAAAATAAAATGCTTCCACCTTTGAAAAAAGAAGGCAGCTTTTTCTCCATTATCGATACTTTATTTCGCAAATCGAACGATTACCAGTGGGTTAACGAAATTCCCCACGCAGCTTGGGAAAAACTATTCAACTGTCTAAATTTTAAGCCCGACATAAAAAATGAGAAATTCCGCAAAGAAATTTTCTTATCTTTGGAATTGATTGGCGCTCAATTAACGGCTTTGAGTATTTCAAAATCCATTCGCCGGTCTTTTGATTCCATGGACGAATTGGCGCCTTTCAGGGAACAGGCACGCATTATACAAATTATCATTCTTACTGACGGGCAATGCGAGGAATGCGAAAATCTGAAAGACGAACTTTTGAAGGAATTGTATAAATGCGAACAAATTATTGTCAAAATCAGGGCATTGAACGATACGAACGGCACAAGTATCAGGCAAACCCACACTTTGATGCAGTTGTCGCAGTATATTAACCGGATACATTTGATTTTAAGTTTTCTCGGCAGCGACCAGCATATTGATTACAATCGTTTGGTTTCCTACATGAAACTGTTGATAGAAAATGAAAACACAAAAAACCATCTAGGACGATATTTGAACCAATCGTTAAGTTTTGTGGCCTACAGGATTGCCGAACACGGACGAAACACAGGCGAACACTACATTACCAACAACCGGCAGGAATACAATTCCATGTTCAGATCTGCTTCAAAGGGCGGTATCATTGTGTCGTTTGTCGTATTGATTAAATGTTTGCTTCATGCCGTAAAATTTGCACCCTTTTGGCAAGGATTCGCCTACAGTCTTAACTATGCTGTGGGTTTCGTGACCATTCATGCCACAGGATCCACTCTGGCAACCAAACAACCGGCCATGACGGCATCGGCCATTGCCAGCATCATAGACCGCAAAGACCGCCATATTGATATGGCCAAGTTAAGCATTTTAATTGCCAAAGTCGTTCGTAGCCAAACTATTTCTTTTATTGGCAACTTACTCCTTGTCTTTCCCTTAACCCTTTTAATCGCTTTGTTTTTTGACAAAGTTTTGGACGCTCCTTTGGCCAACCACCATTTTGCCCAACAAATGCTCGACGATCAAAATCCAATCAAAAGTCTTTGTTTGTTATACGCTTGTTTTACAGGTTTTTTCCTATTTATTTCAGGGCTTATTTCCGGCTACTTCGACAATTTTGTCCTTTACTCCAAAATGCCTCAACGGCTTCAGGAACACCATTTCCTGAAAAGAATTTTTTCGAAGAAGAAATTGGAAAAGATATCCGGCTACTTTAACAAAAATATGGGCGCCATTATGGGAAACGTTTCCTTGGGATTTTTTTTGGGTATGGCCAGTTTTGTCGGATATATTTTCGGTTTGCCTTTCGACATCCGCCATATCACAATTTCTACAGGTTATTACGCCATTGGGCTCTATACTCTTTTCCCCGATTTGGCGCTTTCCGATGTTATTTTGACCGGAATTGGTGTTATTTTGATCGGTTTGCTTAACTTTTTGGTAAGTTTTTCTCTGTCGTTTATGGTGGCTTTAAGTTCAAGAAAAATCCAATTCAAAAAGTACAGAAGCTTGGGAATTTATCTTTTTTCTTTATTCAAAAAATATCCCAAGGATTTCTTTTTCCCACCCAAAAAGCCTCGTTTGGTAGAGGATTTTATTCCTAAAAAAGAGAAAGAAAATAAATCCTAAAAGATACAAGAACCACCAGAAATTTACATCGATTATTTTTTAGTCGTATCTTTGCGCATGAAAGGAATAACGCACTAAAGGACATGATTGCATTATCGTTTATTGATGTTTTGTTAATTATCACAGCTTCTTTGTTGCTCTGTTTGGGAATATGGCAGTTTTTTCTGAGGCCGGCCCAAAAAAGAAATAATTATCTGGGGGCGGCATCTATACTGCTTTGCCTGTCCATTTTCCAAGCGCTCTACCTTCGTGTACCACAATCGGAAAGATGGAATGTTTTGTTGCTGTTGCCCTTCGGGTCGGCCATTCTTATAGTCCTATTGATTGCAAAGTATATAGAACTTTTGAGTTCACGGAAGATTCTTCCGAAAATTTTATCTAATAGCATAACCGTATTGGCCATCATTGAAATCAGCTGCTATCTGATGCCTTTGGGTGTTTTAATTTACACTTCGCGTTATGAAAGGCCAATGTTGGATTTCCTGTTTAAAATCCGGAATATATTTTTTGTGGTTGCCATTGCTTTTATGTATTATACCGCGTACCGGTCTTTACGTATGGAAAAATTGAATAACATCAAATTACCGCTAATCAAACATGTTCCGTATTTTTTATTGGTTTCGGCAAGTGTTATATTGGTATCGATGGTACTACAGCTGCTGGGATTGCGGGTCAAGATTATCTATTTATCGCCATTATTAATCGGCACTGTTGCGCTGGTCTATATAAACATTGCCAACATTATTTTGCAGTACACTAAACAGGATGCGGACAGGATACCGGATAAAACCGAAAATCGTAACTACAGCCAAATACTGGCTTTATTGGAAACCGAAAAAATGTATATAAAACAGGATTTACGTTTAGCGGATATAGCCGAACGCCTTTCGCTTTCGGCAAACTATGTTTCAAAAATCGTAAGCGATTCGGGTACTAATTTCAACGATTTGGTCAATAGCTACCGGGTAAATGCTTTTATCGAAAAACTGAAAAATAAAGAAGATAGCACTAAAACCATTATGGCTCTTGCCGAGGAAGCGGGCTTTCAATCCAAAACAACTTTTTTGGCTGCATTCAAGAAAGTTACCGGAAAAACACCCAGCCAATTCAAAGAGTCCGAAATCTTATGATTTGTGTTCCGAATCTTACAAAGCAGGCCCAAGCCTTGCATTTTCCCAATAAATCGAACTAACATCGTTTGTTGTATTTCTGTGATTCCGCGAATTTTGCATAAAATTTTAAAATACAAAAAAATGAAAATACAAATTTTAGCGCTATTGGCCGTTTTGGCATTGACAGTATCATGCAGTAAAGACATTGACCCTGAAGGGCCTATTACAATCGTGGAAAAAAATGTTTCCGGATTCTCGTCTATTGAATCAAATAATGGCTTAGCAATAAGTATTACGTTGGGCGATGAGGAAAAAGTAACCGTAGAAACCTACGAAAATGTCCAACCTTATATACATGTTTATCAAGCCGGCACAAATTTACATATTGAATTGAAAGAAGATACGGAATTCGAACACGATCCCCAAATAACGATACGAGTATCCGCCAAAGCCATTGCCGGTATAACGGCATCGGGCGGCTCAAAGATAACTGTTGACAACACCTTTGATACGGACAATTTGAATACGGTTCTCACCGGCGGCTCGTCCCTCAGCGCCAACTTGCAATGCAGCAAGTTTACATCCGATCTTTCGGGCGGAAGTAAACTGAATTTACAGGGGAAATCGGACAGCTATTCGCTCACTTCATCGGGTGGTAGCACCAGTAACGGGTTTGCTTTTGTTGTAAATGATTTTCATTGTGATCTTTCCGGCGGTAGTACGGTGAACGTAACAGTCAACAACGAACTAAATGTAATAGCTTCCGGTGGCAGTGTGGTGAATTATAAAGGAAGCGGAATTGTTGCTTCGCAGGTTTTGAGTGGCGGCTCAAGTGTGTATAAGAAATGATTTCTTCATATCATAGAAAACCATTTCAAATAACAATATTTCAATAAGTTATAATCAAAAAAATCTATCTCCAATAGCTATCAATAAATTGCTTTGTTTTCATTTCTCATCCTCGCAAAGAAACATACCTTTTCACATCATCTTTGCGAGGCATTAATCGAAGTTTGGGAGTTTACCTTTTTCTTTGTTCAAAAAATACCCCAAGGGTTTTCTGTTCCACCCAAAAACCTTCGTTTGGCAGAAGATATTTATTTCTAAAAAAGGAAAAGGGAGTAAACCGTTACACTTCACTTAAAGAAAATTTCTCTCACAGCAACAATGGAAACATGTATATAATATATGTTTGTAATTAAGATTTCTTAATTTGTTTCCGCTTTTTATTGTAATTTTGCACAAGTTTTTTGTAAAATCTTCGTTTATTTCATACAAAAACTAAATTATAATATTTAAGCAACCCAATCTAAACAAGCAATTCATAAATAAACCTGATGAAAAAATATTTCCTCTTAACCATTTTTGTTGTCAGCGCTTTTTGCAGTTCTGCGCAAGAAATAAGTAACAATACTGCTTTTGATATTTCAAAAAATATAGAAATTTTCTGCTCGGCATACAAAAACCTGCATCTTAATTATGTGGACGAAGTAAATTCCGGAGAATTGATAAAAACGGGTTTGGACGCCATGTTGGAATCCCTTGACCCTTACACCAATTTTATTCCCGAATCGGATATCGAAGATGTAAAGCTTCAAATTTTCGGTCAATATGGCGGCATTGGCGCTTTAATCCAACAAAATGGCGACAAAATCTGCATTTCGGAACCTTACGAAGGTCTTCCTGCTCAAAAGGCGGGGTTGCAAGCAGGCGACATTATCCTCAAAGTCAATGGCTCTTCTACCAAAGGGAAAAACGTAAGCGATATCAGTTCTATTTTGAGAGGACAGGCCGGAACGCCGATCTCACTTACTATTGAAAGAAACAAACAAATCATTGACAAAACCATTACCCGCGAAGAAATTAAAATGAACCCTGTTCCTTATTTCGGCATGGTAAAAAATGATGTGGGTTATATCCGCTTAAACGAATTTACCCAAAATTGCGGAAAGGAAGTGGAAAATGCTTTCCTAAAACTGAAAGAACAAAATCCTAATTTAAAAGGTTTATTGCTTGACCTTAGAGGCAATGGCGGCGGACTTTTGAATGAGGCTGTAAATATCGTAAATTTGTTTGTAGATAAAGGGAATCTAGTCGTAAGCACCAAAGGGAAAATCTCAGAAAGAAACACTTATCACAGAACAACATCTTCAGCTTTAGACCTTAAAATTCCTGTAATTGTATTGGTAAACGGTTCCAGCGCTTCGGCTTCGGAAATTGTTGCCGGTAGTTTGCAAGATTTCGACAGAGCTGTTATTTTAGGGCAACGCACTTTCGGAAAAGGCTTGGTTCAAAACATTATTCCTTTGACTTACAACGCTCAAATGAAAGTCACCACGGCCAAATACTATATTCCCAGCGGAAGATGTATTCAAGCCCTTGACTACAGCCACAAAGATGAAAACGGAAAAGCCAGCAAAGTCCCCGATTCTTTGAAAACTGCCTATGAAACTTTGCGCAACAAACGTACGGTTTACGACGGTTTTGGCATTGAACCCGATGTGGAAACTTTGATAGAAGAAGCCAATAGTTTGGAAATAAGCCTTATTCAACAAAATATGATTTTCAACTATGCCACACGTTTCCGTGAAAAAAATCCTACCATTGCCGAAGCTTCAAAATTTCAAATTACTGAGGATATTTTCCAAGATTTCAAATCTTTCCTTGCTGAAAACAACTTGAAATATTCTACCAACACAGAAAAAACTTTGAACGAATTGAAAACCGTTTCCGAATCTGAAAAATACACGTCCGTAAATGCTGAAATAGACGTTTTACTAAAGAAAATAGAGGACGAAAAGAAAAACGATTTGGACAAAAGCCGTAAACGTGTGGAAGAGATGTTGAAGTCTGAAATTCTTTCGCGTTACTACTATCAAAAAGGCAGAATTGAAGGAACTTTAAATGAAGATCCTGACGTTATAAAAGCATTGGAAATACTCAATACGCCCAAAGCCTACGACAATATTTTGAATCCTGTAGCCAAAAAATAAGCTGCTGAAAAGAATTTTTAATGCTTCAGAATCGAGAAAAATATCACCAATACATCCATTTTGGACTTCTTTGTCTTTTAGTGGTTGCCATTCCTATTTCAAAGTTTCTGATGAGCCTTTCGCTTATCTTGATTTCTTTGAATTGGTTTGCACGTGCTAATTTCAAAGGAAAGTTTGCCAACAAGCAAAACAATATTCTTCTTTTCAGCATTTTGTTGCTCTTTTTCATCCATTTTTTCTGGCTTGCCAACACTCAAGATTTTTCTTATGCCTTTCACGACATTCGTATAAAACTGCCTTTATTTGCATTACCACTTGCCTTATTTACCACGCCGGCCCTGACCGGAAAACAGGAAAAATATCTGTTCGGCATTTATTCTTTGGCGGTATTCCTCATCAGTATTGTGGTTTTTTACCGGGGAATTCATGTTTTTCCATTAGAATACAGAAGCGCCGTTTTAGGGGTTTCCCATATTTTATTCAGCATTAATGTTTGTTTTGTCTTTTTTATCATTTTGTTGAATTTACCGGCAATAGCAAAAATTTCACGTTTTTGGATTCCTGTTGCCATTCTTGTTTTACTTTGGTTTATAGGAATTTTACTTCTATTACAATCCTACACAGGTATTTTTATCCTTTCGGCTACTTCTTTCCTTTTGCTGCTAAACAAAATTATTTTTTCGCCCAACAAAAAAATCAGAATCAGTACCACCATTTTTGTGTTGCTGCTCATTGCCGGAGTCAGTGTTTTATGTTTGTATCAATACAACTCTTACTACACGCCTAAATACCCTTCCGACAAGCCCCAACCGCAATACACCAAAGCAGGGAATCCATACAATGCCCCGGATTACAGGATTATTGAAGATGGCAATTATATTTCCACCTATATTTGCGAAGTTGAATTGAAGGAAGCTTGGGAAAAACGGAGTTCAAAATCCATTGAAACGTCTGTAGAAGATTTTCGCCTGCGAGATGTTTTGGTTCGTTACCTGAACTCTAAAGGCTTGCCCAAAGATGCGGAAGGCGTTGAACAACTTTCAACAACTGATATTGAAAATATTGAGAAAGGGATTCCCAATGTTTCTTATGCCCAACATTTTAGTGTAAGAAAAATGTTCTCAACACTTTTTTTCCAGTGGGAAGTTTATTCTCATTCACGCAATGCCAAAGGGTCTTCTGTTTTTCAACGGCTTGAACTTTGGGGAAATGGCATTAAAATTGTTGAAAAAAATCCGGTTTTCGGCGTGGGTACCGGCGATGTTGCCAACGAAATTAAAACGCAGTTGGTAGCAGACAATTCAGAATTGAAAGATTCCAATATGAGAACCCACAACCAATATTTGACATTTATGCTAACATTTGGAATTGTGGGTTTCTTTTTAGCCCTGTTTTCCCTGTTTTATGGAACATTCAAATTAAATCTTTATAAAAAAAATATTCTTTTTTTTGCATTTTTTTCCATTGCTTTACTGTCTATGTGTTCGGAAGACACTTTAGAAACACAGGCCGGATGCACATTTTTTGCATTCTTTTATGCCTATTTTCTAAGTTCGGAATCACAAAAGAAATTCGGAAAAATCCGCTTGCAAACAACAGATAACAATCGTCCCAAAAATACGTAATAAGCTATGCCAAAGAATCTTGTAATTGTTGAGTCCCCTGCGAAAGCAAAAACTATTGAAAAATATCTAGGCCCGGACTATCAGGTAAAATCCAGTTACGGCCACGTCAGAGATCTCGTAAAAAAAGATTTAAGTATTGATTTAGAACATAATTACGCGCCCATATATAAAGTTTCTGAAGACAAAACCAAAGTGGTGACAGAACTGAAGAAACTAGCCAAAGCAGCCGAAGTGGTTTGGCTGGCTTCCGATGAAGACCGCGAAGGAGAAGCTATTGCTTGGCACTTGAAAGAAACTTTAGGTTTGAAAGACGACAAAGTAAAACGGATTGTATTTAATGAAATTACCAAATCGGCCATTCTCAATGCCATTGAAAATCCGAGAACTATAGACCAAAATTTGGTTGATGCGCAACAGGCTCGCCGTATTTTAGACCGTTTGGTAGGTTACGAAATTTCGCCTATTCTTTGGACAAAAATAAAAACAGGCTTGTCTGCAGGACGTGTGCAATCAGTAGCTGTCCGCCTGATTGTGGAACGCGAAGAGGAAGTTAAAAATTTCCAAAGCACACCTTATTTTCGTACCATTGCAGAATTTAAACTTCCTAAAGAAACTAAAACCCTGCAAGCAGAGCTTTCCAAACGTTTTGAGAAAGAAGAGGAATCCGAAAAATTCCTGAAAGACTGTATTTCCGCAACCTTTACTGTGAATGCTGTGGAAAAGAAACCGGCAAAAAAAAGCCCAGCAGCGCCTTTTACAACTTCTACCCTACAGCAGGAAGCCAACAGAAAATTAGGTTTCCCTGTAGCTAAGACTATGGTGGTGGCGCAACAACTTTATGAAGCAGGGCTTATCACCTATATGCGTACCGATTCCGTAAACCTTTCCTCTTTTGCGCTTTCTATGGCAAAAGAAGAAGTGGAACGTGTGTATGGTCAAAAATATGTTAAAACAAGGAATTTTACCACCAAAACCAAAGGTGCACAAGAAGCCCACGAAGCCATTCGTCCCACACAGTTGAGCGTTCATAATATTGATGGCGATGCTTCGCAAAAACGCCTTTACGAATTGATTTGGAAACGTACCATTGCTTCGCAAATGAGCGATGCCGAATTGGAAAAAACCGATATCGACATTGCCATTTCCAACCGTAAAGAAACTTTTTCAGCCCATGGCGAAGTGGTTATTTTTGATGGATTTTTGAAAGTCTATCTTGAATCTCAAGACGACGAAAACGACGAAAGTACTGAAAAAGTGCTACCGGCTTTGTCCGTCGGTCAAACTTTGGAAACCGATAAAATCAATTCCACACAACAATTCACTCAACATCCTCCTCGCTATACCGAGGCAAGTTTGGTAAAGAAATTGGAAGATTTGGGTATTGGCCGTCCGTCAACTTATGCGCCCACCATTTCCACCATTCAAAAAAGGGAGTATGTGGTAAAAGAAGACCGCGACGGATATTTGCGTCCTTATATAGTGTTGAGTTTGACAAAAAACAATCTTGAAAAAGCGACCAAAACAGCTAAAACCGATTTTGAAAAGAACAAACTGTTTCCAACCGACATAGGTACTGTGGTAAATTCGTTTTTGGTTGAAAATTTCGACACCATTCTTGATTATAATTTTACGGCAAAAGTAGAAAAAGATTTCGACCAAGTGGCCTCAGGTTCAAAAAAATGGGAAAAGGTTATTGATACATTTTACAAACCTTTCCACGAAACCATAGAATTTACATCTAAAAATTCAAAAAGGGCAAGTGGTGAACGTTTGTTGGGCGTTGATCCCAAAACCGGAAAAAATGTGTATGCAAAAATCGGACGCTATGGGACCTTGGTCCAAATTGGCGAAACCAAATCAGAGGAAAAACCTCAATTTGCATCCATGAAAAAAGGTCAAAGCATTGACACCATTACTTTGGATGAAGCTTTACCTCTATTTGATTTACCACGAAATACAGGGACTTTTGAAGACAAAGACATGATTGTCGCCATCGGGAAATTCGGCCCTTATATCAGACATGACAATAAGTTTTATTCTTTGCCTAAAACCGAAGACCCTTATACAATTGAGGGAAAACGTTGTATCGAAATTATCCGCCAGAAACGCATTGCCGATATTGAAAAAGAAAAGCTGAAAGCCTTATTGCCACGAGAACTCGGTGAATACGAAGGCGGAAAAATCAGCATCAATACCGGAAGATTCGGCCCCTATTTTATCTATAAAGAAAAAAATCACCGCCTTCCTAAAGGCACAGATCCTTTGACTGTTACTTTGGACGAAGTGATTCCACTTTTGAGCAAAGGTAGTAAAACAAAGAAATAGGCTTCATTAGTAATGAAAATTGCGGCGGTATCGTATCTCAACACAAAACCTTTGATTTCGGGGCTTGAACTATCCAAAGAACTCGAAAACATAGATTTGCATTTGGTTGTACCTTCGCTTTGTTCCCAAATGCTTTTGGAAGGAGAGGTAGATATTGCCTTGGTTCCTGTAGGAAGTTTGTGGCTTTTCCCGAAAAATTTCAGGATTGTAACCAACTATTGCATTGGCGCCGAAGGGAAAGTCGATTCAGTACTATTGCTTTCGCAAAAACCTTTGCACGAAATAGATACTATTTACCTTGACCCCGACTCCCAAACTTCTGTGGAGTTGGTCAAGCTTTTGGCAAAAGAACACTGGAAAATACAACCTGAATGGGCGCCTGCAAAAGGTGTAGAAAACCCCGAGAGTGTTGTTCTTATTGGCGACAAAACCTTCTCTAAGCGAAAAGAATACCGCTACCAATACGACTTGGCCGAAGCCTGGCAGGAGTACACCGGATTGCCTTTTGTCTTTGCTTGCTGGTTGGCAAACGAAAATGTTTCCGACAAATTTTGCCAACAACTCAACAACGCTTTTGAACTGGGAATCCAAAATATCCCTAAGCTTGTAAAGCAAATAAAAACACCCGATTTGGATGAAGATGCCTTACGGTATTATTACGAAAAATCCATCAAATACCAACTATCACCTAAAAAACTGGAAGCCTTGGCTTTATTTCTACAAAAAGGTTTTGGAATTTCGTTGAATGATTTTATCAGATAGAATACACATGGTTTGTCTATCTGCTTCTTAATTTTCAATCTAAATCCTTAATTGAGGAAGCTTTTTGCTTAAAACACTGTAAAGATTAATCATTTCTTACATTTACTAACGCAATAAAAATCTTAATATTTTCGTAGTATAATAGTAAAAATTGCGTAACAAGACTCTTATACTTTTGCATCATAAATTAAAACAAAAATATATGAATATGCAAAAGTCTATGAACGCAAAAAAAAATGTTATTATCTTTTACAGAGCCTTTATTGTGTTGTCTGTTTTTTTATGTTTGTCGGTGAAAGGTTCTACGCAAGAGGCAGATACAGCTGCCTTGCAAGAACCGGTATTAACTTCTACGGAAAAATTAGAACAGAAAAACCAATTCCTTGAAGAGGGTCTGAAAATCTTACAAAAATTCAAAGTATCGGGTTATATCCAAACACAATACCAATGGGGTGAAAAAGATGCTTCTTTGAAAGTGGGAGGTGCGAATGAAAATCCTGAAGAATCTTTCAGCCGATTTGGGATTCGCCGCGGACGTATCAAATTTACTTATGAAAATGGCATTGCTTCAGGAGTTTTTCAATTGGATATGACTGAAAAAGGTGTTGGCATAAAAGATGCTTACCTGAATGTGAAAGATCCTTGGATTGGCACCATAGCCTTAAAAGCCGGTATTTTTGACCGACCATTCGGCTATGAGATCAGCTATTCTTCTTCACGACGCGAATCTCCCGAACGTTCAACCATTTTCCAAACGCTTTTCCCCGAAGAACGCGACTTGGGCGCCATGCTCACCCTTCAAGCTCCAAAAACATCACCTTGGAATATCTTGAAATTAGAGGGGGGATTATTTGCCGGAAATGGTATCAAATTGGAAACCGACAGTCGCTTGGATTTCATCGGACATTTGTCAGCCAATAAAAATATTGGCAGCGATATTAAAATCGGCGGGGGTGTTTCATACTATAATGGTGGTGTTTATGAAGGATCCAAAAAGATTTACACAATGGATGGAAGCGGATTTATTGTAGATAGCACTGATGATAATCTGGGGAAATATGCCAAACGTGAATATGTTGGTTTCGATTTACAATTCAGCGTCATGAGTATCTTGGGTATGACACAGTTCAGAGGCGAGTATTTGACGGGACAACAACCCGGTTCTTCTTCGTCTACCAAAAGCCCCAATAGCTCAACTTTACCGACAAACGACACTTATATCCGTAATTTCAATGGTGGGTATATCATGTTGGTACAAGATATCGGTCAATTACCTTTTTCCGCTGTGTTGAAATACGATTGGTATGATCCTAATACCAAAGTTTCGGGCGATGAAATTGGAACACACAAAACAGGGAAAGCAGATATAGCTCAAAATACTTTTGGTGTGGGTGTGTTGTGGCGCGCTACAAACAATTTACGTTTACAAGCGTATTATGAATTCAATAAAAACGAGACATCAGCTAACCTTGCCGGCTATGATTCCGACCGCAAAGATGATGTATTCACTTTAAGATTGCAATATAAGTTTTAAAACAATAAGCAGCAACTGAAAATTTCCATAATAACCAAACAAGGGTTTCGCTTTAGCACGAAACCCTTGTTTTTCATAGTTATACTTGACAATGTTTAATATCTCAACATTTTTTTTTGCAAAAGAGATATTGCTTATTTCTTCTTTTCTACAACTACATAGGCATCTTCGCCATCTTTAGATATGGGTTGGTAGTAAACGCCGTTATAGATAACATATTTTTGTCCGTCAATAGTTTCCTCTTTGGCGCCTTCGGGAAGTTTTGGAACTATAATGCCATTAGGCGCTTTTACCACTTTGTATTTGCTTCCGTCCTTCACATAATAATCGCCGCCATAGTAATAATAATCGCTGTCGTTGAGTACAATTTTGGTGTATCCGCTTGGCAATTTGTCTATGGTAGCGCCTATAGGAGCAGGAACAGCCTTATAGCCATCATCCACTTTTTCGTAATAAACGCCGTTGTCGTAGTGGTAAGTTGAGTTTTCTACTGTAATAATAATAGCTGCAGTGGTCAATGTGGCAACAAAAAATCCTACAGGATGCCAATAAGGTCCCCAAACATAAGGAACAAATGGATGGTAAAAGTATGGGTAAACCGGAACAGGATGTACCACCACAGGTACAGGCCGCACAGGAACAACCGGAACCGGGCGTACCGGAACTACAGGTACAGGCCTTACGGCAACCGGACGCGCATAGCGGAACCGTTGTGCTTGAACTTCGTTATTGAAACCAGCAAAAAAGCATATACTGAGTCCAGCTGTAAATAAAATTTGTTTCAGAGGTAAATTTAAGGTTTTCATATTGTTGTCGTTTTAGTATTGTACAAATTAATTTTGTTTAGGATGAAATTTAATTTCTGTAGCTTGTGGTGGCTTGTTGAAATGGAAAATGCTGGAATTGAATATTTCATTAAATTGCCAATTGTCGTAATAAGCTTCATAGCGTGTTGGTTCTTCTTCGGAAGTATAGATAATTTGTACTTTTACAGGAACAAAAATTTCGTCAGAGGAAATCCAAAATTGGAACGACATATATTCATTTTTTCCGGCAATGTGAAAGCAGTTTTTACCTTGAACTTGTGTTATACCCAAATAACCTAAAGACACACCTTTGTCAAGCAAATTCTTTAAAAAGCTCGGATAAAAGAAATCTGCTGCAGGAAAATCGTATCCCAATGAATTATGCATGGTGTCAATAGTAGCCAAAATGTTAGCAGGGGCTTTTCGCTGTGCATAAAAGTTTTTAAGAAAAGAGTAGTAGGTGAGATTTTTACCATCATAGATAAAAGAAATCTGACCCTTGTCACCATTTGATTTCACTTTGAATTTGTCGGGGAATTGCAAAGTAACATCATATTGTTGGGAGCATTGTGTCAAGCCGAATTCATCTGTAGCAGCATCATATAAAATATGGGCTGTGAATTTACACGATTTTAATTCCTGAAAATTGTTTTCTGTTTCTTGTAAAATGTAAGTAGCAACAGAATCAACTCTCTGTGCTTGGAGGCCAAATGGGAAAAGGATTCCCACACAAAATACGGATAAAAAATGTAGTTTTTTCATAGTATCAAAATGTTTTGAGTTAATGTATTTTTTGATGTTAAATACAAAAATCTTGCCAAAACTTTTATGGAATATGATTCTTATTTCATCACATAGGTAGATAGAAATTATGAGGAAAATCTACGTAGAACTATTTGTCTACAGGATTTATCTTTATTTATCACAAAATAAAATCCCCGACAAAGCAAAGCCTGTTGGGGATTTTTTCAATATATATATATATATATATATATATATATATGAGCAACAGAATCATATATCCTCTATATGATTGTTGCTTTTCTCAACTCTTCTTACCACCAAGCGGCTTAATTCATAAAGAAATTGTAGGGGGATGCCCATCGTCATCGAAATGCTAACAAAAAAAATATTTCACAAAGTATGTGAAATTAAACGTATCCAAAATTGATATAAAAGAAAACTAAATTAAAGACTTTAAAATGATTTGTCAATTTCTTGAAAAAACAAAAGATCTTTCTATAAACCCTTCTAATTCTATGTTTTAATCGCCCCCTCTTATCCAACTGTATTCGTTTTCCCTATCACACACTTATCTCCTTTAAATATAGTTCTATATCAATAGCGTCCTAAATAAAAAAGAGAGGTCAGTATTTAGATACTCATCGTTACCTTTGAGGTTGCAAACCAAAACGACCTCTCATGACAAAGGTAACACTGTTTTCTCAAATTGTAAGCAAGCTCAACAAAGAAGTT
>JAVBMO010000053.1:0-4829 GCA_031552355.1 Bacteroidales bacterium
GCACCTTTTCCCAAGAAAAATTGCTTGTCGGCAAAACCACTCTCAATAATCACACCATTGTATTCATTGCGTACCAATGACAAATAATTATCATTTCTGATAAATTGTGGCAAAATATAGGCGGCTACTTCGCCATTTTCTAATTTTCGAGCTGTAGCAACCAATTTAATCTGATAACGTTTTTCTTTGGCCACTTCCGCATCAAATTGTTGTATATTTTGGATTCCGGTAAACAGCAAGTTTTCAGGACGCTCAACCACACCATAAGCATGGGTCAATAAGAAAGACCATTTGTTTGAAGCATCATAGCCTTCCACATCTAATTTGGGATTGCTTTCGGCAAAACCAAGTTCCTGTGCCAATTTCAAAGCAGTTTGGTAATCCAAATTATCTTCAAACATTTTGTCCAAAATGAAGTTGGTAGAACCGTTTACAATGCCTTGAATAGCGTGCAACAAATCATTGTCATAATATTCTTCCAAATTCCGGATTACCGGAATAGATGCGCAAGCTGCCGATTCGCATAAAAACGGCAAACCGGTTTGTTTTTGCAAATCGAGGATTTCCTGTAAATGTTCCGCAATCATTTTTTTGGAAGCGCTCACCACTGCCTTGCCTTCCTTGAAAGCTGTTTTCACAATATCAAATGCGGCGTCGGCATCGTCGATTACTTCAACAATTACATTGATATCTTTATCATACAACAATTCATTTTTGTCCGAAGTGAACAATTCCTGAGGTGCATTTCTTTTTTTGTCGGGATGTTTTATACAAACTTTTTTGATTTCGGCCTGCAAAGAAGGGGTTTGATTCATTACTCTGTAGAGTCCTTCGCCCACTACACCAAAGCCGAACATTCCAATAACCAGTTGTTTTGTTTCCATTCTTTTCAAATTTTTCAATTTGCAAATATATACATTATTATTCAATGAAAGCGCGCAGGATTGTTTCCATTTTCTCAAATTCCAACAAAAAGCCATCATGCCCATAAAAAGAATCAATAATTTCCAGACGGGCATTGGGAATATGTCTTGCCAAAAATGCTTGCTCTTCGGGTGGGAAAAGCAAATCCGAGGAAATGCCTATCACCATGGCTTTGGCTTTGATTGCCGAAAGGGCTTTTTCCAAACTTTCCCGGCTCCTTCCCAAATCATGTGTATCCATGGCTTTTCCCAGCAAATAATAGCTGAAAGCATTGAAACGGTTTCCCAATTTTTCGCCTTGGTAAATCTGATAACTTTCCGATTTAGGTACTTTTTGGTCTATGGGAAGATTTTCTGTTTCTTGGGTAAATCCTTGTTGTGTATTTTCGTAGGTTTCGTAATGCCTGTAGGAAATTAAGGCCATGGCACGGGCAATTTTCATCCCTTCGATACCCGAACGGGCTGAAGGGTTTTCCCATGTAGGGTCTTTCTCAATGCACAAACGTTGTGTGGCATTGAATGCAATTCCCCAAGGCGAATGCTTGGCATTGGTGGCAATGGGTAAAATATATTCAAACAATCCGGGTTCCAAAATACTCCATTCCAAAAGTTGCTGTCCGCCCATAGAACCGCCCATTCCTATTTTTATTTTCTCTATTCCCAAAGCTTTGCGCAAAGGTATATAGGATTTTACCATGTCGCGAACGGTAAACATGGGGAAATTATGGTAATAAGGTTGGTTGGTTTCAGGGTTTGTATCCAATGGCGAGGAACTTCCGTAGCAACTTCCCGGCATGTTTACACAAACGATAAAATATTTTTCAGGGTCGAAAAACTTTCCAACGCCCACCAAACCACTCCACCAATCGTGCGGTTCGCTGTTGGCAGTCAAGGCGTGAAAAATCCAAACCACATTACTTTTGTCGGCATTCATTTCGCCATACGTCGTATAGGCCAAATGGTATTCTTTCAATTCTTTTCCCGATTCCAAACGAAAAGGCGCATCACTTTTAAAAACGCCCTTTTTCATCAACTGATCTTGCATAAATATATTCGCTAAGCTATTTAGATTTTAGACATGTTTTTGTTTATACAGGATTTATATTTTACCACATAGCCACATAGGAATCATAGAAAATCCATGTGTAACTAATGTGCCTATGTGGTATTTGTTTTTTGACATTTTCAATTTTCTACTTTCAATTCTTCATTAAATAAATCCTGTTCTTGTATTTAAATTTTATTTAACGCCTGTTCGAAGTCGGCCTTCAAGTCTTCGATATGTTCCAAACCAACGCTTACGCGAACTTGGTTGGGGAATACCCCGCCGGCAATTTGCTCCTCGTCCGAAAGCTGTTCATGCGTGGTTGATGCAGGATGTACTACCAAAGTTTTGGCATCACCCACATTCGATACATGGCTTGCCAATTTCAAACTTTCGATAAATTCCGCCGCCTTTTGACGCCCACCTTTTACACTTACCTGCAAAACGCCGCCAAAACCACCTGTCAAATATTTCTTAGCCAATTCGTGGTATGGGCTTGAAGGTAAACCTGGATAAATAACACTTTCCACTTTGGGGTGCTTTTCGAGCCACAAAGCCAAATTCAAAGCATTTTCGGCATGGCGTTCGGCGCGCAATGAAAGGGTTTCGACACCTTGTAAAAGTAAAAATGAATTAAGAGGGCTTATGGCCGGGCCAAAATCGCGCAAACCTTCTACACGGGCGCGTAAAATAAACGCTAAATTAGGTAAGCCTAATTCGTTGTTTATCCCGAATTGTTTACCAAAAACCAAGCCGTGATAACCTTCCGAAGGTTCTGAAAATTGTGGGAATTTGCCGTTATTCCAGTCATAGCGCCCTGCATCGACAATGATTCCTCCCATTGAGTTGGCATGCCCACCAATCCATTTCGTGGCCGATTCCACCAAAATATCGGCGCCCCATTCAATTGGACGACAATAATATCCGCCTGCGCCGAAAGTATTGTCAATCATTAACGGAATATTGTATTTTTTGGCCAAAGCCGATAGCTTTTCGAAATCAGGAATGCTCAAACTAGGATTACCAATGGTTTCGGCATAAAGCACTTTGGTATTTTCGTCAATCAATTTTTCAAAAGAGTCTATTTCATTGTTGGCCGCAAAACGGGCTTCGATACCGAAATTTTTGAAAGATACCTTAAACTGGTTGTGTGTCCCACCATACAAATAGGGCGATGTTACCAAATTATCTCCTTGTTTTAAAATATTGTTCAAGGCAATAAACTGCGCGCTATGTCCCGAAGCAGTAGCCAAAGCCCCTACTCCGCCTTCCAAAGCGGCAATGCGTTGTTCAAACACATCTGTGGTTGGGTTCATTAAACGGGTATAGATATTGCCAAATTCTTTCAATGAAAATAAATTGGCAGCATGAGCCGCGCTGTCGAAAGCATAGGCTGTGGTTTGATAAATAGGCACAGCTCTTGAATGCGTTGTGGGGTCTATGGTTTGTCCTGCATGTAATTGCAAGGTTTCAAAACGAAACTTAGTCATGATATTTAGATTTTAAAATTAAACAATACAAAGATAGACTTTTCTATCGATGATTTTAACAACAAATGTAAAATGGAAATGTTCCCTTGGATATATAAATTACTTCATGCCTTGCGGCATCATTCGCATAGCGTTCATTGACACAGAAACAAAAGAATTGTTTGTATGAAAAGAAAAAGTGGTCAATGTGTGTATTTGAATATTTTTCATTTATTTAAATATGAAAGGTTTATTGCAAAGGTACGCTTTTTTCTAAAAAAATTCAAATTCTATAAATCCTTGGCCTTTTCAAGCACTTGAATTTTTGATATTTTGGGTTCTGCTGTTTTTATTTTAAACAGGAAAACATAATATTTTATTACTATTAAAACCCCTAACAAAATCCGTGCCCAAAGTATTGGGGTTAAAATAATCCCTGTAACCATAATACTTGAGGCGGCTATCAAAAT
Source organism: Bacteroidales bacterium (assembly GCA_031552355.1). GTDB lineage: Bacteria > Bacteroidota > Bacteroidia > Bacteroidales > P3 > JAVBMO01. The sequence continues at coordinate 3,908 of JAVBMO010000053.1, forward strand.
GGTTATTTTCGAACGGCGGGTCATGGTGCCTTGGGTCATATATTCGGCTAAATATCTTTTATAAAGCCCTGTGGTAATAAACCAACGGTGAAAACGGGGATTGCCTTTGAGCAAACAATAGGTTGCCAGCAAAAGAAACGGCGTGGTGGGCAACAAAGGCAAAAATGTTCCCAAAACACCCAAACCTATGGCCAACAAAGCAACAAATGTATAAAATACTTTCTTTAATCGCATCTTAGCAAACCTCATTAGTATTTTGCAAAGGTAGGCTTTTTTAATTGAAAATTGAAAGTGGAGAATTGAAAATGTTTGTCGCTGTGTGACTTCTTTTCCTTGATTTCAGAATTTTTAGATTTTACTTGAATCCTATTATTGAAACTTTAAAACCTAACAGGTTTTTGAACTTATAGATAATGAAACAGCTGAAAAAACCTGTTAATCCAGAAAATCATGGAATTCTGTGTAAATAAATTCTATGTAAATCAAACTTTAAACGTAGAATCCTCAATTTCTTTTGTGGAACTTTTCTACAAAATATATAGATTTCCACAATCCACCCCATACACAATAAAAATAAAACAACTTAATAATCAATAAATTAAATGAAAAATTCAAGATTTCAGGTATTCTGGTCCGTTTTTTCTTATTATGCATGGTAACTACAAATTTTTAATTCTCAAAAAAAACAAAAAGAACTATGAAAAAGACTTTTTTGACATTAGTTGCAATTGTAACATTTGGTTTTGGCGCTTCAGCAACAACTACTGCCGACACTACTTCAAAAGCAGAACAACTTGCTTATGTTACAGTTCAAAACCAAACTCCGGCCACAAAACAACAACAACCAACAACCGACCAAGTAGTTCCGGTAACAGACCTTACTAAAATTCCTCAAGTGGTGAAAGATGCCGTTGCTAAAGAT
>JAVBMO010000017.1:0-6627 GCA_031552355.1 Bacteroidales bacterium
ACAAATGCCCATAATACTGATTCGCCGTGCAGCGCTTTCAATGGGGCCTAAAATGGCGACATAAGGGTTGGTGGCGGTTTGCAATAAAGCCAATCCTGTTCCTTGGGCAAACAATCCGGCCAAAAACAAAGGATAGCTTCCGCTTTTTGCCGCAGGGATAAACAAAATACACCCCAAAGCCATGACAAACAATCCCAAAGACATGCCTTTGGCAAAACCCGTTTTTCGCAAAACCCACGACGAAGGCAAAGCCATAACGAAATAGGAAATATAAAAGGCAAAGGTTACAAAATAGGCTTCGAAATCGCTGAGTTGGCGCACTTGCTTGAAAAACGGGATTAATACACTGTTTATCCAAGTAACAAAGCCAAAAACAAAAAATAAGGAACCGATAAGAAACAGGCTGAATTTGTAATTTTTTACGTTCATTGTAGGAATGTATATTTGCAAATCTTGATTTTAAAAAGGTTTTGCTGCTGTGGTATCTCTAAAAACAAGATTACCCAAAGTAGCATTTTCAGGAAAATCTTCGCAGGTTTTCAGGTTTGAACTTCCGCCCAATTGGCAGATTAAATCTCCGCGACAATTATAATATTGACAAAAGGGTGGATTTACATAAGTTACCACCAAAAAGCCTTGGCTGCCTTTGTAATCGCATCGGTATATAGCCATTTTGTATAAAGATTCTTTCTTTTGAGTGTTAATTAATTCCCTCAGCCAAAAAATATCATTAGCCGGATTCAGGCTATTGCAATACATTTCACCTTCCTCTGTTTTGTCTTTGCAACTGCTGAAAGAAGCAGCTGATAAAAGGCATATTATTGAAAAAAATAGTAGTTTGGAGTATGTTTTCATGGTGTCTTTGTTCAACTTTTTACAAAACGGACAGATTTCAAAAACCTGTCCGTTTTTATTCAACTATTTATTCAAGATTCAAAACCTTGTCTTTCGGATATTTTACGGTGTAGGTGAAACGAACTTTTTTACTTTCATTAGCAGCCACATCCAAATACCATGTAAGCACACCAAGTTCTTTGTTTATCGTAGCATTGCCTGCATCCACCAATTCTACTTCCACTTCTTTGTTGGTCGAAAGCGGATATTGGTCTTTCAGTTGCAGTTGAATGGCTTCGGTTTTATTGTTTTTGATGGTAATTTCGTAAGTGAATTTTTGAATTTTGTTGCTGTTCATAAATTTGGTGGAAGAAAAATCTTCAATTTTTTGACGTTTGACAGAAACCCGTTTATCGTTGCCAATGGTCAGGTTCAGCGTATCGTTTGCCGACCGCGATTCAAGGAAAGTTTTTCCCACATACGTATTTTCCAAAATGATGGAAGCTTCGCCACTTAAAAGATTCAACGAAGACCAATTGGGAATTTCGCCCAAAAGATAAACTTCGGAAGATAGTTTGGGAACGGCGTAGTATTTGTATTTGGTTGTAATATCTTTTGTGGTAATGTCGATAGATTGCGGTTTCCCGTTGCAAGGCACATCGTAGGGCAGGTCTATTTCAAAAACGGTATTCAAAGTGTTTTCAGCAACAGAAGTGTAATCCGAAACGCTGTTTTTCAATTCTATCACATAAGCGCCGCCGGCAGCTTGCGAACCATAGTATTCTTCTGCTTCCGAAGGCTCTACATAGGTGGACGAAAGAATCAGAGAATGATCAATAGTGCCATAAGTTCCGGCATCCATCACTTCGCCATTGACAACATAGATGGGGGCTACGTAAGATTTTCCAACAGATTTCTTTTTATCTAAAATTCTGCTTTCGGAAGGAGCTTCGGCAACTTCTTCAACCATGTAATAACCATCTGCATCTTTACTGTAAGCTTGAATGGTATTTTGTCTGGCATAGAGAGGATATAAGTTCATATATTGCAAAAACCATTGCGAAAGCACAGGCGCCATGCCATATTGCGAAGGTGTGGAAGTGGAAAGCGACAATTTTACCTTTTTCCAGTCAATGCCGGTAGATTGCCATATTTTGGCTTTTAGCTTGGCTTGAATAGGGCTTCTCAGGTTTTCCACACGAAGGTCGTAAGACGGCGTCCAATAAGCATTGGGAGTTATGTACGAAAATGAAAAATCGGCTTTGGCTTCCACTGCCGACGACAAACGGACAATCAAACGTCCGCCTGTATTGGCATTCTTCTTCAGTTCTTCGTTAAATTCTTTGCGCACCACCAAAATCTGTTTTTGTACGGCAACTTTTTTGCTTTCCCACTGCATTTGTTCTTTTTGCAATTCAGTGGATTTGCTTTTATAATAATCCATAAATTTCATCAATTCGGCAACACTCATACCGGTTTGCTCGCCTTTTATGGAACTGTTGTTTTGCAAAACTTTCAATAATTCCGAAATGTTTTTATAAGAAAAATCAATGCGCTGCAATTCCTTTTCGAGATTGGTCAAAGAATCCTCCAGCATTTTCAAACGGCCGGTTTTTTCGGTAGGCGCCACAAAAGTATTCGAAAATTCTACAGAAAGAATGGTAACGGTTCCCGGCGCATTCATGCGAATACTGTTGATATCGAGAGAATTGCCTACATCGGTCAAAGTCAGTTCTGTGGTGCCTTTTTTTAGGTTTGCCGAAGCCGCATGCTGCAATTCGGCGCCCGAAGCATAAATCAATGCCGATTTCAGGTTTGAAGAAACCGTCAATTTATTTTCCTGCGCTTGCAGAGAACTGATACTGAATACCAAAAGAACGCCCAAAAAGATTTTTTTCATAAGAAAGGTTTTTTATATATGAATTATTTTGAATACATTTTTTATATAATACAAAGGTACATTTTTTGTTCGAAAGACCTTCGATTATGACAGTATAGACAGAAAAAATTGCAAAACTATTCTGTGTCACTCAACAAAGCTGGATTTTATGACTACCTTTGCAAAAAAATCCTCTTTGAATCTGTTTAAAAATGGGAAAGATACTATTTGGACACGTAATTTTTCTTTTTTTGAGAATTTTCGACAGGATTTCAAAATTTTCAAGTTTTTTCTTATTTAATTGCGTGAATCTTGTTTCATCTTCTCGATTTACAGGATTTTTAATTTTGCCAAAGGCAAAAAGACTCTGTGGTTCTCTCTTTGTTACAGAGACAGATAAAAATGTCTTTGTGCCTCTCTGTGTAAAATTAAATGAAGGAAAATCGTAGAATCAAGTCTAAAATTCAAATAGTTACTTCATTTATAACTCGTAGTTCATAGTTAAATACATGGTTTTTTCGGACTGGAATTTAATAGATTATAAGCAGGCTTGGGAAAAACAACAGGCCATTTTCGACAAAGTGCTGGAAGCGAAAAAAATGTCGTTGCAGGAGGATTTTCAGGAAATTATTTTTTGTGAACATCCCCATGTTTTTACATTGGGGAAAAACGGCAAAGGCGCCAATATGCTGATTTCCGAAGCTTTTTTGCAACAAATTGGTGCCCAATTCTATAAAATCGACCGCGGCGGAGACATTACTTATCACGGGCCGGGACAAATTGTGGGTTACCCAATACTGGATTTGGAGAAAATACATGTTTCGCTGAAATCGTATATTCACATTTTGGAGGAAATCATCATACGCACATTGTCCGATTTTGGAATTTCGGCAGAACGTTTAGAAGGCGCCACCGGTGTTTGGATTGACGCCCACAAATCCACAGCAAGGAAAATCTGCGCCATTGGCGTAAAAGCCTCGCGCTATATTACCATGCACGGCTTTGCTTTGAACGTGAATACCGACCTGAAATATTACTCTTACATAAACCCTTGCGGCTTTGTTGACAAAGGTGTTACATCTATTGAAAAAGAGTTGACCCGAAAAGTGGATATAAACGAAGTTCAGGAAGTTCTCAAAAAGCATTTTCGTATTTTATTCGAAGAAAGAGGAGTTTTTATTAATTAAGAATGGAGAGTGGAGAATTGAAAATGAAACAGTCTTTTTTAATGAAAAATGGAGAATAAATAATTGAACAGCCGCCAAAAACATGTGAATCCTGTCTGAAAGAAATTTTACCTTCGGCAAAATACCTCCGTGGTTCTCTCCGTCTGTTTAATTCAGAATTCAAAATTTCTCAGAGGCTCTCTGTGTAAAATTCAACAAAGGAAAATCGTGTAAATCAATCAAGTTTAAAATTTAGGGATTGCTAAAAATGTATAGATGGCAAAATGCAAATAGCTGATTTTTACGTGGAGTAAAATCAAAATCTATACTTTATAACCAATCCCGAAAAGAATTTGAAAAAGGGATAGATTCTTCTTTGGTTCATTTTTGTGAATCAGTAGAAAATGGTATCAACTATTACAACATGGTAAGTACGTTTTCGGAAAGCAAGGAATACAATGATAGTCTATTAATGCTTGCCTATAGGCAAGATAGTTTGAATGATGCAAAAATGAAAATCTGGATTCAAAGGAATGGCTTGCCAAATATCACTCAACTTGGCGGACGAAGTGATGCATGGTTTGTAGTTTTCCCTATATTAGGGCGTGTGGATACTGCCTTCTATAATAATGTATTTTATAGAACATTTGAACAGCAAAAGGATACAGCACTCATAAATAGATATTTGCTATTACATGAAAATGATAAAAAATATCAAGAATGGAGCATGGTTGATCAGAACAATAATATTCAAAGATTAGTAGATACATCAAATTTGATATTGAAAAATAGTACTCAAAAATGGGGGTTCCCAAGTTTAGCCCAATTGGGCGGGGATTATGAACTATGGTATCAGCCATGGATTTATATGCATTTTGCAGATACAAGTTTCTTTACACCTTTGCTACGGGAATATATTAAACAAGGGAAATGCCCACCCGAATATTTGGCTCTAATGACAGATTGTAGGTTAATAGAAGGCAATGGGAAGTATTTGTATGGCGTTTATAATTACAAATATGAGAATGGAATGTTTAGACCTGCCACAAAAGAAGACTACAATCTGAATATAAATGAACTAAGGATCGCCATTGGGCTTCCTTCTATGGAAATGGAAAAAGCTTTTAGGGAAGCACGGGAAAAATGATAAAACTTTAAATCCTTATAAATATATCAAAATCAAGAGCTATCGTAATCATTTTTTCTGTTTTTTCTCACATACATTATTTGCATAGAAACAGTAAATGGTAGATTCAACAATTCGTTAAATGGAAATTTATTAAATGTTGAATTTTGCGTAAATTTGCACCAAACCAAACATATTTTTTTGCTATATGTTACGAAAAACCTTATTTTTTTGTTTTCTTTGTTTGTCTTTTGTTTCTGCAAAAGCACAATTTTCAACTTATTTTGAAGACAAAACTATCCGCATAGACTATAAACGTGCCGGAAGTGGCATTTGCGACAGCATCTGCTCTGTAAATTTTATGGAAAAACCGGGGCAATGGGCAGGCTCGCTCACTCAATTGATAAATCCTTTTAATTACGGCAATTTCCGTTTGTTGGCTTTGGACAAAAAAACCAAACAGGTAATCTATTCCCACACCTATTCCTCTTTGCTTGGCGAATGGAAAATAACGCCCAAAGGCTGCCATTCCACTTGTATTTTTGAAGAATGTGTTTTAATTCCAAAACCCAAAAAACCTATTGTTTTGGAATTCCAAAGCAGAGATAAAAATCTTGAATTCAAAACAATACACACGAAATATTTTGACCCTAAGAAGACGAAAATAAACAAAATCCCTAAAAATCAATATAGTGTAAAGCCTTTACTTCATTCCGGCAACTCTCACAAAAAAATGGATATAGTCATTGTACCCGATGGTTATTCAATTGCCGACTCTGCTCAAATGATGGAAAATTTCAAATTTTTGATAGAGGGCATGATGGAGTATTCTGTTTTCAATGAGAGCAAAGACAAAATAAATATTTGGGGGCTTGTCGCTTTTTCGGATACTTCGGGCATCAATGACCCTTTGAAGAATATTACCCATCAAACTGTGGCTGGTGCTTCCTTCAATACTTTGGATATAGAACGGTATTTAATGACCGAAAAAATGTTTCAATTGCACAATGCCATCCAGAATGTCCCTTACGACCACATTATTGTTATGAGCAATACCAAAGAATACGGCGGAGGTGCCATTTACAACTACTATGCAACTGTTTCGCTTTCTTCTGATGCTAAATTTGTGGTTACCCACGAATTAGGCCATTCCATTGGAAATCTTGCCGACGAATATGTTGACAAAGGTGTAAGCTATCAGGATTTATATGCCAAGGGAAAAGAACCTTTGGAACCCAACATTACCAATTTGACGGATTTTAAATGTAAATGGAAAGATTTAGTGGATTCCAACACACCAATCCCTTGCCCTTCAGCTGCAGAATACAAAGCTAAAATTGGTGCTTTTGAAGGGGCAGGCTATGTTGAAAAAGGATTTTACCGACCTACAGTAAACTGTGTTATGCGTTCGGCAACAGCACCTGATTTTTGTCCCGTTTGCAAAAAAGCAATGCAAGATATTTTTGAGTTTTACTCTAAATAGAAATTTTAGAATTGTTCCAAAACTTCAATACGTTTTCTGATGGGCGGATGCGTGGCAAATAAACCGGAAAATGCGGCCATAAATCCATTGCTTTTATGACTTGGGTGTTCTATAAATAACTGAGCAACATCATCTCGTT
>JAVBMO010000039.1:0-6492 GCA_031552355.1 Bacteroidales bacterium
TCTAACCAACGCATTGAAATAAGCGGCGTCCAACGCTTCTTCATCGCTGATATAATAACGGGTCTCTTTCATCTCTTTATGTTTAATAATTCTTATACTCTCTATTTGAACCAAGGTTTTTAAACCGCTCCACAATTCTATATTTTCTGACAGCAAAACGTTTTCTGAGCGAATGATGCTGCACTTGCGGGTTTCAAATCTTCCATGCTTATATTCCCATTCCTCCGAAATACTTTCTGCTCGGCAAGACTTAAAACCACAAACCGTATCTTCATACAGTTCCCGTTGATTTTCTTTTAAAGACAGCAGGTAATGGCCTCCTTTATCGGTTATCTGTTTAGCTATTTCACGCTGACAACCAATAGCATCGATACTTACAGTAGCATCCGTTATGTCCAGTTCTTCTATCAGCAGGGGAAGGGCTGTGATTTCATTGCTCTTATCTTCCACTTTTTTCTGAGCTATGCAAAGGCGGTTTTCCGCCACCCAGGCATTTACTATATAAAAGCCCCGATTCCCCTACTGGTAGGTGAAACGCTTTTGAGCTTTTTACCATCTAAACAGATTTGCTTTTCGCATAGCAACCCGACAATATCCATACCATAATCGTTCAAGCATTTGCGCAGTAAATCAGGTTCCAATATCGAAAATACCCGGTTAAAGGTATCATGCGAGGGGATGCCGTTGGGTAATTCTAGAAACTCTTTCAGAAAAACCTCATGGGTTTTGGTAAACAAAACCATATCTTCATAATCCTCCCCATTACTCAGATAGGTCAATAAACCAATGAATAATATGTCGGATAATTTATGCAAACATTTTTTCTCTACCCGAAAGTCTGCTATACTTGATAGGTAGTCATGTAATGATTTCATTATACAAAACTACAAATTTCGTGCGTTTGCCCTAATGTCCTATCGGCTAAGCCAAATTTATGTAATTTTGTTTCATGGGTCATTATAAGCGACAAAATCATGTAGTTTGGCAATGTAACTATCACATTGTTTTTTGTCCTAAATATAGATTTAGGATATTAACAGGGATCGTAAAAGATTTGGTCGAACACGACATCCGAATGTTATGTGAATGGAAAGGTTGTGACGTTGAAGAACTAAATGTGCAGTCAGATCATATTTACATGATAGTATGAATTCCGCCGAAGGTTTCTGTCTCGGAATTGATGGGAATCCTCAAAGGTAAATTAGCTATAAAGCTATTCAAAAGCTATCCACAATTGAAACAAAAACCTTATTGGGGAAATCATTTTTGGTCTCGGGGTTATTTTGTAAATACCATAAAGCTGAATGAAGAACTAATTCGTCGTTATGTTCGTTATCAAGAGGAACAGGACAAAAAAGAAGAGACCAGTGGGAAGAACTTTACCCTTTTCGACTAAGTTTCAAAGAACGTCAGGTGCCTTGAAGGCTATGCCTTCATTGTTTTATCAAATCCACCTGCTTTTCAGGTGGTTGTTTAACTCCTGAAAAAATCTATAACTATCTAACAATACCGAAAATTTAAACACAATCGGCTTAAATAGACGCAGCATCTACTTGGTCATCGAGTGCAGCAGTCAAAATTTTCGACTGCTGCATCCGATCATGAGGAGATGCAGCAGTCGATAGAGAGGAGATGCAGCATCTCCTTTTACAGGGACTCGAGCGTCTCCTTCAAAAGAGACGCTCGAGTCGTTTTGCTACACCTTCTTGCGTATTACCATTTCAGAATCTTTTCCTGAAACAAAATACTTTGTTTGTTGCTAATTCGCAGAATGTAATTTCCTTTTGGCAAATGCGAAATATTCAGCTCTGTATTTTCGCCGTTTATGTCGAAAGTTTCTACCAATCTACCATTCAAGTCGAAAAACGTTATAGATTGTTTAGTTCCTCGCAATGAATTGGCTGTTCCATTATTTATTTTTAATTGTTCATAGTTCATTATAAACAGTTTCCCATTGGTCACAGGATTTGGATAAACGGAAAAACTATACATTTCATCAATTTGTTGGATTCCTGTTGTTATTTTTTCTTTGTACGAAATTGCATAAGTCTTTGTGGTTCCATTTTGTGCGGTAACGGTGATGAAAGTCGTATCCGATAGGGTCAGTGCTTCGGAAATCTTATAAACGGCAGTTTCGTCTGCTGTTTGGGTCGTGATAACCGGCATGGGGATTCCGCTAGGAAGCAGAATTTCATACGTAAGCTTGTTGGCGGAAAAATTGTTTAGCAAGCTGTCGCTTACTTTTATCCAGGCTAAATCGGCATTGGAATTTCCCTCCGTTACAAGGAAATAGAAACTGTAAATATTTGTATTCCCATTTTCGGCTGTAACGGTAATAAAAGTTGTGTCGGACAAAGTTTGAGCATTTTGGATGAAAATAGTAGCATATTCGTCCATTCTTTGGGCGAAAATAGTAGGAACAGTTTCAGTGCCAAAAGGCAATTGAATGGTATAGTGATTCTTTTCGGATGAGAAATTCGCAAGGCTCTCTTCATTTACTTTTACTTCGGAAAGTAAATTGTTGGAACGCTGCTTTTCAACAGCGACTTTATCTAAGCAAAAATAAGCCGGAGTGTTCATATACCCACCGTAGCTGCTGGTGTCCGAAGAAGATACTGTGTAATATACTTTTGCCACATTTCCCAATGAACTCAAATCGACCCAACGCCAATTGTTTATAATATAATCTTCCTCAGAATTATCGGAACGGAAGTCTGCCAAGTAGAAATCCACCGTTCCGGTGCTTTTTCCGGCAGTGTCTATGCCTTCAAATGTAACTTTAAACCAGTCTTTGTCAGTCCCGTTTTCGCCACCGAATTTTTTGGCAAAAGCATCGCCTTCCAACATGGAATAGTAGGTCGCAGTGGTATTTGTGATATAAGTTCCGGCTATGCGATAATTTTTATTTTCTGAAAATGAAAAATGATGATTGTTGAGAATGCCGTAATCCAGCATCTGTAAAGTCATTTCGGAAAAATAAGCGGTTACATAAGTGGAATCTTTTCCATCGATTCCACCGCCTGTAATGGCGCTAAACTGGTTGGTTGTGAGGAATTTGTCAGTGGTGTTAGTTTTGTTGGTATAAGTGAATCCCTCCCACGAAGCGCCATCCCATGCCGTGGCATAATGAAAAACAAAAGGATTTTTTCCAAAGGTTTTGTTGTTAAAACCATAACCCAATTCGTCTAAATCTTCTTCATATTGCAAAGTTTCGTCCCAAATGCTGTCAGGCGAAGAAAGCAAACCGGATAAATTCAAAATATGGTATTCCTTTTCGGGGTCTAAAGTGTTTTCTTCGGCATAAGTATTCATTTTGGGGTGAAGGTCTTCCACGCCGGGGTATTGCAATTCGGTGGACATTTCGCCCAAGATTCCTGCATATTTATTCATGGCGGAATACACCTTCACGAAATCTATTGAGGGTAGATGAACAGGATTCCCTTCTGAATCTATGGCCCAAGAAATTTTGATTTTGCTGAGTTCATCGGTATTCGGGACATTGTCGGCATAGCCCCATAGATTGGCTTTGTTGCGCAAAGAATCTTCAAAAAGCGTTCCTTTGAAAGTAAGCGTTTCTTCGGTTATCCACGCAGGAAAAGCGCCGGGCATACTGTCTTTTCTTCCCAAATTATCTGTCCAAGGCACTTTTTTCAAGCCTTCGGTGGGTTTGGTGTAAGTAATTTCGTAGTTTTTGGTGCAAAAATCGTAAACAGAACCTTTGATTTCGTACCAAGGATCATCTGGTAAACCGTTACCATTCACATCTTGTGAAACCATTACAATTCCCGGTTCGGGATTTCCTGTAAAAGCGTTTCCAAAAACCTTGAAATCATAGTTTCCACGGCTGTTTGCAATCGGATGGTCGAAGCCGAAAACGATGTAACCACCATAAGCGCCCAGCGACACCAAACCGTTGGGTTTTTGCAGGTTTGCAAAAGCTTTTTTGTTTAGAGAATCTTGGGTGTCCCCAACTTCATATTTGGGATAATTTTTGTTGGTATATTGTCCGGGCGCCGGAACATAATCCAATACTTTGGTACAAAAAGCAGATTGGGCTTGTGTGGATAAGTTCAATAAAACGGCGACTGTCAACAGCGCCAAAAGATTTAGATATAACTTTTTCATAGATTATTCATTTTTAATTATTCATTCTGAATTGGACATAATTTTCCCCATGAGGTAGAAAATACGAAGCTTTACGGCCGTTTTACTTGTATTTTCTCCTTAAAAAAAGAAAAGGTTTTGTCTTAATTTATCGTTTTATGATTTTGAAATTCTGTGAATTATTTCCTGAAATAAGTTTCAGCAGATAAATTCCGGAAGGAAGTTTTTCAAGATTTATTTGTTCGTAATTTGATGCCAAATCTTTTGTCAATTGTAAAATTCCCTGCGTATTGAAAATCTGCAACTTTGTTGTAGCGGCATTTTCAATAGATAAGGTTTTGATGCAAGGATTAGGATAAACATTTATTTGGATTTTATTTTCGTCATTATTTGGACAAATGCCGGCCATAGTTCCCGGAATATTCCAAAAAGCCACGCCATTGGGATTTACGCCAACAGAATTTATCCTGAATTTTAATTTCCCCGAAGAATCGAAGCAAAGCAAATCGCCTTCACTGACAAAATCCGGGCTGGTATTGGCAATATATACATCGCCATTGGCAGGATTTACATTGATTCCATACGCATTGCTGATGATTGTTTCATCACTGATAAAACTATTGTTTTCCAAGGTTTTTGTTTCCAAATCAAAGCGTTTTACCCACGAAGAAACCTCAGGGTAATTCGAGTAATCGGAACTGTAGATATAGGCATATTTTCCATAAATATCTAAATTCAACGCTTCAACAGCGAACGATTCTGCCACTTCTTGGGTTGTGGTATCAATTCTTTTTAAAGAATAGGGGATGTCGTTGTAATTTCCTCTTACTGTTACATAAATGCTTCCATATCCATCGGGCAGAACTTTAAAAGGATTTAGTCCGACTTCAATTTTTTTAGCTTGAGTAAAAGAAGGAATATCAATAACAGAAACAGTATGGTCATAGTTTCCTGTTTCAAATTCCAAACCGCCGGAATTGGCAACATAAATTTTGTTTCCGGCCACACAAATTCCTTCAGGATTTCTTCCCACGTTTACACTCCCGTCTAAAGTTAAGCTTGCTGTATCAATACGATAAACCTTTCCATTGAAAGCCGAAACATAGGCTTTATTTTCGTGAAAGGCAATATAGCGCGGCTCGCTGGCAATATTACCTTCGAACAAAGGAATTTGCGCCAACGACTGTCCTGTATTAATATCAAAAATTTGAACCAAACTGGAAACATTTACCACAACATAAACCTTATTCCCATGAATTTTAATATCTGTGGGCGTGTCGCCAATATTGCTGTTGCCATTTTTAGAACTAAAAAAATCCAAATTATTGTTTTGTTGATTTGCCGGATCAATAAAAGCAATGGACGCATTGCTCATGTTCCAAGTACCTTCGTTACAAACAAATATACCTTTGGTTTGCAATTGAGCGAGTAGTGTGTTCGTTGTTGCAAAAAGAATTAAGAAAAAGAGAATTTGTTTTTTCATAATAATAAATTTATTTATGTATTTAATTTTTTGTTTATTAGTGTTGTATGTAAAATTTGGGCTGTTCAATTATTCATTATTAATTATTCATTTTTCATTGGAAAGTTAAAATTTCAGCCAAAGGCTTGCTCTGTACCAGCGTCCGGGCATGGGGTAGTTTTTCACCACTTCGTATTGTACATTTGTCAGGTTTAGCACATCAAAAGCTACACGCCAAGCGGTTTTGCTTATATCGAATTTGTACGATGCCGAAATATTTTGATCCACATAGCCTGGCAATAGGTTTTTGGGAGTATTTTGCCCCAAACTGTAGCGTTCGCCTGAAGCAGTAAAGCTGTACGACAAATCGAAAGATTTAAACGATATTCCCCACAGGCAAGAACCCGAATTTACCGGTGTATATGGAATATGGTTCTCGTACAGCTTACTTTCAGGAGTGGTTACATCCAAGGCATTTTGCCAAGTGTAGTTTGCTTCTGTATAAATTTGCAGGTCTCTTAAAGGTGTAATGGCGCCTTTAAAACTAATGTCAATTCCTTTTATATCCACTTTTCCAATATTTTGCATCGACCAAAGGAAAAGGTTTTGTATTGGAATGGCCACAATTTTATCGGTAATTGTGTTTTGGTAAGCATCCAAAGAACCTGAAACATAATGTTTTCCGTTTTCCCATGTTTGGTAATAACTAACACCTAAGTTAAGCTGTTTTGCCGTTTCGGGTTTCAGGTTTTTGTTCCCCATTTGGTTGTAATACAATTCGTTGAAAGTAGGCAGACGATACGATTCTTTGTAGAAAAACCGGATTTGAAAAGGAGTGTTTTTGAACGGATAAAGCGAAAGGCCTACATTTGGAGAAAGTTTGTATTTATTGTCCGAAGCATTTCCGGTTTCTACTTTTTCGCCGG
>JAVBMO010000128.1:0-6811 GCA_031552355.1 Bacteroidales bacterium
CAATTACTTCTTTGTAGATCTGTTCTTTGCTTTTAAAATGATGATAAATTGCCCCACGCGAAAGCCCAATCTGTGTTTGAATGTCATCCATCGAAACACCGTCGTAGCCTTTCTTTAAAAAGAGGGCGAAGGATTTTTGTAATATCAGTTCTTTTGTCGGATTCATAAATATTATATTGAACAAACTAACCGGTTGGTTTTATAAATATACAAATATTCTTCAAAATCAAGGTTTTTTAATACAAATACAATTTTTTCAAAGAAAAAAATGACTGAAATTTTAAAAAATATATCAGCAAAATGTCCAATATTCAGTTCTTAAACAGGATAATTAAATAATGTTTGTTAATTATATATTATTTTTAACGATGAAATTCATCTAATATTGCACGGAAATTTCCGATAGTTTTAGAAAATAGGAGAAAGTAAGCAAAATTTCCCGAGGCCTTTGCAGAATGAAATTTTTTTCGTAGCTTTGCAAATCGTTTTAGAAAGAAAAACCTTAAAAATTCAAACACAAAAATGTACGTAATCATAGAAATCGCAGGAAAGCAATTCAAGGTACAGCAAGATCAAAAGATTTTTGTAAACCGTCTTCAAGCCGAAGAAGGTTCAAAAGTTTCTTTCGACACCGTGATGCTTAAGGAAGCCAATGGAGCATTTGAAGTTGGTACTCCTTTGGTTGCAGGCGCAAAAGTAACTGCTACTGTAATCAAACATATTAAAGGTGATAAAGTTCTTGTTTTTCACAAGAAAAGAAGAAAAGGGTATCAAAAAATGAATGGTCACCGCGACTATTTAACTCAAATTAAAATTGATACTATTTAATTTGTTAACTCTTAAAAACTTAGATAGATATGGCACATAAAAAAGGAGTCGGTAGTTCCAATAACGGTCGTGAGTCACATAGCAAACGATTGGGAGTTAAAATTTTTGGCGGTCAAGCTTGCATTGCAGGAAATATTCTTGTTCGCCAACGTGGTACGGTACATAGTCCGGGTGAAAATGTAGGTATGGGAAAAGACCATACTTTGTTTGCTTTGGTTCCAGGAACTGTGAAATTTACAAAAGGAAGACAAGACAGATCATTCGTTTCTGTTATTCCTGCTATTGAAGCGTAATTGTAAGATTTTACATAACAACAAATAAACAGAAGGCGGCTTTCGGGTCGCCTTTTTGTTTTTATGGATTTTTTATTTGCAATATATAAGATTTCCAAATTTAAAAAATTGGAAGTTTTTCTGTGTTTTTGATATATTCAAGAACAAGAAAATCCTTAAAAAACAATACTTTTTCTTACTTTTGCATATTGATTCGAATCAAACATTATAAATACCATGCAAAAGAAATGCTTTTTTCTGGTAGGACTTTTCTTCTTACTTCTTTTTCAGTATTCTACAGCACAAGAAACATCTTTTTTTGTTGAAAAGAACAAAAAAAACAGGGATGCTGTGGACCTTTTTGAAGCAGCCAAATATGGCGCCGCCCAAAAATTATTCGGCGAAATTATTCAAAAAGCTTCGGATCCTGAGGCTTTGGAAATTGCCGATGCGTATTATTATTCGGCTTTGTGTGCGGTTTTTTTGTATAATCAGGATGCCGAGGCGAGAATTACGGAATTTATTAAAAAATATCCGCAAAACTCTAAAAACAGTATGGCCTTGTTTTATTTGGCCAACACGCATTATTTGAACAAATCGTACGAAGAAGCGCTGAAAGTTTTCCAAAAGTTAGACCCAAAGGAATTGCCTCACGATGAACAGATGGAGTGTTATTTCAAAATGGGCTATTGTCATTTTTTGAAAGAGGAGTTTGCAAAGGCTAAACCCCACTTTTTGGAAGTAAAATTATCTGATTCCAAATATGCCAATCCGGCTCAATATTATTATGCTCATGTGTTGTATGCCGAGCCTGACTACAACTCGGCTTTGTTGGAATTTGAACAATTGAAGGAAGATCCTAATTTTGGTGAAATTGTTCCGTTTTACATCACTCAAATTTATTTTTTGCAAGGCAAAACCAAGGAGTTGTTGGAGTATGCGCCAAAGGTTTTGGACAAAGCTTCGCCCAAAAGACGTTTGGAAATTGTGCAAATGATTGGCGAAAGCTATTATAAAGAAAAGGATTATGCCAAAGCATTGGAATATTTTTCGGCTTATGTGGCAGAAAGTGCAGCCCCTTCGAACGAAGATTTTTATCGTATCGGTTATTGTTATTATGAGTTGGGCAATTTTAAAAACGCTTCGGAATATTTTGCCAAAATCAATCCCGAAAAAACGGCTTTGTCGCAAAATGCTTTGTTTTATTTAGGTGCTTCCTATGTAAAAATCAATAAAAAAGAAGCAGCGCGTTCGGCTTTCCTCGAAGCTTCAAAAATGGAATTTGACGAAAGCCTTACACAGGAAGCTTTGTACAACTATGCAAAATTATCGGTAGAAATCCCGAATAATCCTTACAATGAATCCATTAAGGCTTTTTTATTGTATTCGGAAAAATATCCCAAAAATCCGCATCGTAACGAGATAAATGAAATTTTGGCAAATCTTTATTTTTCGGTACGCAACTATGCCGATGCCATGGCTTTGATTGAAAAAGTAACACCAAAGACCAAAACCGTAAAAGAAGCCACGCAAAAAATAGCTTTGAATCGTGGAATTGAACTTTTCAACGGCGGTGAATTGGAAAAAGCCCTTGCCTTATTCAAAACTTCGTTGGAGAATGATTACAACGATAATTTAACGGCTTCGGCTCTGTATCTGAAAGGGGAATCGTATTACAGGCTTCAAAACTATGAAGAAGCCGAGAATGCTTTCAAAGAGTTTTTTGTTTCTGTGGGCGGACAGAAATCAATATACTATCCCAATGCTTGTTATAGTATGGGTTATGCATTGATGGGGCAGAAAAAATATTCGGCAGCAAGCAATTATTTCGAGCGATATGTGAATTATAAAGAGGTGGCGCATGAAAAGAAAACCGTTGCCGATGCTTACAATCGTATGGGCGACTGCGCTTTTATAACCAAACAATTTAAACCGGCCATTGAATCCTACAACAAAAGCATTGCATTGAATACGCTGGATGCCGATTATGCCATTTACCAAAAATCGTTGTGCATGGGCGCCATCGGCGATTACAAAGGGAAAATAGACAATTTACGGAAATTATTGTCCGATTACCCTCAATCGTCTTATTGTCCTGCTGTCTATTTCGAATTGGGAAATGCTTATTTGGTATTGGATAACAATGCTAAGGCTTTGGAAAATTACCAAACTTTGGTGAAAAATTATCCACAGCATGTGTTGGTAAAAGAAACCCTTTTGAAAATGGGTATGGTAGAATATAACAGAGGAAACGATGACGATGCTTTGCAGTGGATGGATAAAGTTGTGAAAAACTATGCAGGAACGCCGGAAGCCTATGATGCTTTGGTGGCCATGAAAAATATCCATGTAAATCAAAACCGTATTGATGATTATTTCAACTATGTAAAAGATATTTCGAATCAGGCCATTTCTGCTTCGGAACAGGATTCCTTGCTTTATACCACAGCCGAAACCCGTTACCTTGATGGCGATTGCGAAAGTTCCATCAAAGGTTTTGAAAATTATTTAAAAAGGTATCCGCAAGGCTTTTTCATACTAAACGCCAATTATTATTTGGCGGATTGTTATTACCGGCAAGCTAAATACGAATTGGCTTTGCCTTTTTATGAGGCCGTTTTGGAAATGCCGAAATCCAACTATACCGAAAAATCTTTGTTGAATGCCGCACGCATCAACTTCGATATCAGGGATTACGAAAAGGCTTTGTTTTATTTTTTGCGTTTGTCGGAAAATTCCGATTTGGCTACCAACAAAAATATCGGAAAATTTGGTACCATGAGGTGTTATTATCGTTTGCAGAACTACACCCAAGCTATTTCTTCGGCACAAAAAGTTTTGGCAATAGACAAAATTTCCGAAGAAGAAAAAGACGAAGCGAATTATGTAATCGCTCACTCTGCTTACCTTTCGGGCGATACGGTTTTATCTGCAAAAGCCTATTCTGATTTGAAAAAATCGAAAAATGGCGAATATGCAGGTGAAGCGCAATACCGCATAGCCGAAAAATATTTCTTGGCACATAATTATATGCTTGCCGAAAAAAGTATTTTAGCCATAACTGCCAATCCAACAAGCGAATACTGGTTGGCAAAATCTTTTATCTTGTGGGCGAAAATTTACAGGGATAAAGGCAACCTTATGCAAGCCAAGCAAACGCTGCTGAGCATTATAGAAAATTACGACGGTGAGGAATTGGTGAATGAAGCCAGCGCCGAACTTTCATCAATAGAGGCTTTTGAAGCGCAGCAACAATTGGAAAAAGCCGAAAAAGCCCGCAAACAGCATGAAGATGTGGAAACCATTGATTTAAGCGGTGCACATAACACAAATGAGGTGAAATCCGAAGAACCAACAAATAAAGAAACAAACATACAAACTGAGGAAGGAGAGCAAAAAAATGAAGAATAAAAGTTTGATTGGCTTTTTGGCGCTGGGGCTTTGTTTTTATTCGGCGAAGGCTCAACAAAATCCTCCGCAGGACAAAAATGTTTATAACGAAAGTGTAATTGTCGTGGGTGGTTATCAACCTGTTTTGTTGGATGTTTTTAGGAAAATCAACGAAAATCCTTTCATTTTCGACACTGTGTATAAAACGCCCGAATTGAATTATCAGTTTAACCAAAAGCAATACCATTCCATTTTTAAGCCGGAACCTATCAAAGCAGCGAAAATTGTAGGTGAGCCGATTCCTCGCTTGTACCGCAATTATGCAAAGCTTGGCATGGGAACTTATTTGTCGCCTTTGGCGGAATTTTATTTCAATACCACACGTTCAAGAAATACCATTGTTGGGGCTTATGTTCAACATTATTCTTCGTGGTGGTCGTTGGATAACACAGGCAAAAGTACCTTTGCCAACACGGAATTGGATGTTTTTGGGAAATATCTTTGGAAAAAAAATGTTCTTAGCGCTGATGTTTTTTATACCAACAATTATTACCATTTTTACGGGTTTAATCCCAATCAAACGTTGCCGGTTTTGGGTATTGAAGATTTGGATGCTTCTAAATACAAGCAAAGCTACAACCGATTTGGCTTTAATTTGGAACACAAAAGCTATAATGCCGGAGAAGATAAATGGCAGCATTTGGCGAAAATTACTTTTGCCGACATGATGGATGTTTACGGATCTAACCAAATGGATGTGAAAGCGTTCGGCGATATGCACAAAACTTTTAGTTTTTGGGGCGCAGAAAAGCAAATTTTGGGAATGGATGCCCGTTTGGATTTGGACAGAACGCTTTTGAATGCTCAGGAACATGTGATTACTGTAGATACAAATTATGTTATTCCCGAATGGTTTGACGACAATGCCACACAAGGGATTTTCGGATTGCATCCCTATTTTAACTTCTCGATTGCAGGATTTCAATTCGATGCTGGTTTCCATTTTGAATTAGGTTTTGCGGAAGAAACCACGCCTTATTTCTACCCCGATATTAAAGTGAGTAAAAGCTTTATGGACGAAATTCTGAATGTTTACGCAGGCATTTCCGGAGAATTGACGAAAAATAGTTTAAATAGTTTAAGACTGCAAAATCCGTATATTTCAAATACCGTTGAAAAAAAGTTTACCAATAACAATTTGAATTTATTTGCAGGTTTTGTGGCAAATCCATCCAAACAATTCGATATTCAGGGAAAAATCCTCTATGGAAATTACAGAGATATGGTACTGTTTGGCTTAGATGAACGTTTTTCTTTGCAAAATGTCTATAAACCCATCTATGACGATGCCGGAAGATTTGAAGCCGGTTTGCAAATGGGGTACGAATACGATAGCAAACTGAAAGTAACCATTGGCGGACATTATTATCATGTGGCTATGGAAACAGAACCCGAAGCATGGTATTTGCCCAATTTTGACTGTAATATTTTGCTTCGCTACAAGATTGGAACAAAGTTCGTTGCAGGATTGGAAGCCAAATTTGTAGGGCCTGTCAAAGGATTTGAATTTGATGCGGAAGGCAACAAGCAAATTTTGGAAATGTCGGGACGATATGACATGAGCCTTTCCGTAGATTATTTCTACAACAAATCTTTGCGTTTCTTTTGGCTGTTGAACAATATTACTAACCAACGGTATTACAATTGGGCGCATTATCCCACACAGAAATTCAATACCATGTTGGGTTTGAGTTATTCGTTTTAAGAGCTGAAAATGGAGAATTGAAAATTGAAAATGAACAACACTGAAAGACAAGATTTGGAAATTTGAAGATTTGAAAATGAGCAAATATTTTAATGATGAACAACATCAAGATCTTGTGCTTCTTTTGGCTGTTCAATTCCTAATTCCTAATTCTAATTGGGAAAAGTTTTTCAAAAAAAATCAGAAGAAAAATGCAAGAAAATCATTCTCAACTCTCAACAGTCAAATCTCAATTAATCTACGAGGATTCGGAAATTATAGTTCTGAATAAAAAACCTTTACAGTTGGTGCAAACCGACAAAGCCGGAAGCTCTTCGCTGGATTCATTGGTAAAAGATTATTTGAAAGAGAAAGGCGAAAAATCTTTTTGTGGCATTGTTCATCGCCTCGATCGTCCGGTAAGTGGATTGGTATTGTTTGCAAAAAATGCCGAGGCTTTGGTGGAGTTAAACCGTCAGATGCAAAGCCGGATATTGGAAAAATGTTATTGGGCTGTGGTACAAAAATGTCCATCGCCACAAGAAGCTTTGCTGACAGATTTTTTGGTGAAAAACGA
>JAVBMO010000196.1:0-14797 GCA_031552355.1 Bacteroidales bacterium
TTCTGAAGGCTGTAGGCACAGGCATTTCAACTTTTCCGATATACGTATTTTCCAAAAAAATAATTTCGCAATTAACCAAATTTCCCACACCCGACACCTCCAGCAAAATATCCATTTTTTCGCCAAGCCGGATATTCTTATTTCGCGCCAATACTGCTGCAAGCGACATAGTGGCATTTCCGCAAAATTCGCCCCCCATCATCTGAAGCCTTGCCAATGCATTGGGATTATTTGACATTTCAATAAAACCTACTTGTTCCGCATGAACATTGGCATAGTCCAAAAGTTTCGACGCTATGCCGGCTTGCCGATCCCTATCGATTTTATCAGTAACCAAAACCGTCATATTTTCCGTAGGGCTAAGCTTTATAAAGTTGATTTTCATGAGGTTTTTTTGTTCAATTTAATTTTGTCCCAAATACGTTACCTTCACCCCTTGTATTTTATTAAAAATATCTACAATTCTAGGGCTTTGCGATTTTCTTACCGAAAAATCCAAAGAGCAATCCAGTTCAAATTCTTGATTAAATTGCTCTAAATTTTCATCTTTTAACACTCGCATCACGGCATTCATCAAACCATATTCAAATTCTATCTGGTAAATTTCGTTTACTGTTTTTTCTACAATCTGAGCATTGTCCACAGCGTCCTTCGCTGCCACTTTGTACGCCGAAATCAGTCCCGAAACGCCCAATTTCACACCGCCAAAATAACGTACCACAACCAAAAGCGCATTAGTCAAATCTGCCGATAACAGTTGCCCGTAAATGGGTTTGCCCGCAGTTCCAGACGGTTCGCCATCGTCATTAATGCGGTAAGCATCTTTGTTTGCGCCCAAAATATAAGCATAGCAATGGTGGCGCGCATCGAAATACCGTTTCTTAACATCGGCCATATAATCCTTCACTTCCTGCTCATTGAGCACCGGCACCAAAAAAGCCAAAAATTTGCTTCCTTTTTCTTTGTAAACGCCTTCCGAAATTTTTTCTATGGTCCTGTAAGTATCGTCAAACATAAGATTTCATTCCTGATTTATACAACAACTGCCACCAAAATTACGCCTAAAATTGCAAATGCAAAGCCAATACAGTTTTTTACCGAAAGTTTTTCTTTGAAAAACAGTACACCTATCAAAGCGCTCAGCACCACTATAGAGCTATTGAAAATAGGGAAAAACACTGTTTCGCCAACATTTTGTATGCTCTGAATGATTAAAAATGTGGAACAAAAATTCAACACACCGATAAAAAAGCCCAAAACAAGTGCCGATAATCGGATTTTCTGTTTTCTTCGGGCATTGGAACGCATAAAAAGTACAAAAGAAAAGAGGCTTGCCGAAACGAAGACCAACAATAGGAAGCTGCTATTTTCTTCGGAAGAAGAAATAAAAAAATGGCGAGAAAGAGCCAAAAAAGAATCCACCAAACCCGAAGATAGAAAAACTAGCAAAGGATACAAATAACCCGTTTTTCCTATAAAAACTGTGGTTTTGTCCAAGAAGATAAATACAAAAGAAAGCAGTACACAAGCCAATCCGGCTATTTTGTATGGCAGTCCTGAGGTTTGCCCCAAAAACAAAATACCTACAAAAACAGGCATCACCACAGCCATTTTTGCCGCAGCCGAACTAATTCCTATCCCTGTTTTTGCAGTCGATTGCACAAGAAAAATATAGCCCAAAACGAAAAGAATTCCTAAAAACACAGATACAGGCAAAGCTGCCGGCAATTTTTGAATAAAATCAATACTTGCAGAAGGATTGGACAAAGAAAAGAAAGCGGTTACAGTAGCAAACAAATAATTGACTGACAAAACCTGAAAAGGGTCGGCCTTATAGCGTGGAATCAGGCGGAAAGCGACATAGATTCCCGTTGCCAACACCACATTCAGAAAAATAAGAAAAAATTCCGGCATTATTTTTTATTTCTGTAAAAATCGAGCCTGTTTCCTTTTACCAAATAGGTTTCGGAAGGCAATAGCGGCAATCGTGGCGCCGACAGACCTTCCAGAAAATGCTTGTCTCCGGTTATCACACGGGCTTCGTCCCAAAGGTTGTGTGCAATAAAACTTTCCAAAAGCCTTTTCCCGCCTTCCACAATCAGCGATTGGATATTGTTTTTAAAAAGAAAATCCATCATTTCCGGCAACAGATTTTCAAAATTCACCGGCTGAAAACACAAATTTTCTTTTTCTACCAAAGGCTGCGAAATATCTGTAAAAACAACGGTTGGCTGCGACTGGTCGAAAAGGTGCAAATTACCGGAAAGGCTTTGCCTGCGGTCAAGAACCAAGCGCAAAGGATGTCGTCCGTGCCAAAGCCGCAAATTCAATTGTGGATTATCGTTTTGAGCCGTTTGTGTCCCCACCAAAATGGCGGCTTCTTCGCTGCGCCACTTATGCACCAAAGTCTTCAATTGCGGATTGCTAATCCAGTAAGTTTGTGTAGAAGGCGTTTCGGGATTACGTTCAATATCCATAAATCCATCCTGCGTTTGCGCCCATTTCAGAATTATGTAGGGCCGCTTTTGAATCATGGAAGTAAAAAAACGCCGGTTCAATTCAAAACCTTCCTCTTCCAAAATATTTTGAACAACTTCTATTCCGGCATCACGCAAACATTTAATTCCGCGCCCCGAAACCAAAGGGTTGGGGTCGCCATTGGAAACAACCACTTTTCCAAGTTTTTTCCCCACTATCAAATCACAACAAGGGGGGTTTTTTCCGTGGTGAGAACAGGGTTCCAAGTTTACATACAAAGTTGCGCCTTCTATATTTACACCTTTGGCATTTGCCTGCGCAATGGCTTCCACTTCGGCATGGGCGCCACCACAACACCTGTGATAACCTTCTGCAAGAATTTTATCATCTTTCACTATTACACATCCCACCAACGGATTAGGAGCAGCAGTTCCCAAAGCATTCAATGCCAAATCGAAACAACGTTGGATATAAGAGGAGTGGTTGATCATTTTTTAAATACTCTGAATAAATTGGTTTATATTATTGGGTTGTATTTTATCGCTATTGACTTTAACTAGCTAATAATTAGCGATTTTGCATTTCATCACCTTCAGCATGAGTACAAAAATATCATTTTTTCTCCAACCAAAGCGAGAAAAACCGGTCGTACACGAAATAATATCCATCCTCATCTTTGAGTATCAAAGACTTGTCGATAAGCGATTGCACAGCCAAATTTACGCTGCTGGCCGCTGTAAGATTATGTTTTTTTAAAAAACCGGAATGGGTAAGCATGTTTATTTTTCTCTCTTTTGCAATCGCCGTCAATACCCTCAGTTGGCCTTTTGTGAGCAGTTCGCAATAAGTTTTGTAGGTTGCATTCTCTTCTTCCAATACCCCCGCAAGTATTTTATTCAAATCTGTTTCCTCATATTTTTTTCGCGGCAGCGCATATAGCTGGTTTAATATAAATTGAATATACCAGGTATGCCCCAGCATTTGCTTATATATTGCTTCAAAAAGCGATGACGGCAAAGCTTTTTTATTTTGGACAAAATGTTTTTGGGCAAAATCATGGTATTTTTCCATTGGAATTTCGGTCAGATTGAGCTTCTGTGTGCTTTGATAAAAAGGACGATTGACTGCCGAAAACATGGCATCCATTAAATGTTTTTTGCTACCTGAAAAAATAAATTTCACATTCTCCGAAAATTGTACATACGACCGCAACAACGCTTCAACACCTTTTTCGGGGTATTCGGTAATTTGCTGAAACTCGTCGATAGCAATATAGCACCGTTTTCCGCTACTTTTGAGATAATTAAATATTTCCTGCAATCCGGTTTGTGTTTCTTCCGGGCGAAGGTCGAATGAAAATTCGGGTGCACCGGTCTGTGGATCAAAAGAAACAGTAGGACGAAAACTTTTAAAAAATCCCGAAATGCGTTTAAAAGTTTTTTGCGAATAATTATCCAGTTTTCCAATTACTGTTTTCCCAAAAACTTGAACAAATTCGTGTAAATTTTGAGTAGAAAAAATATCAAAATAAAAACAAAAAACATCCTGTTCATTCTCTTTTAATTGATAAAAAACATGATGAATTAAGCCTGTTTTACCCAAACGGCGCGGACTTATAAGTGATATATTTCGGTCATTATCGAGTGCCAAAATTATTTCCCCAGTTTCCTTTTCTCTGTCACAGAAATATTCAGGGCTGTTATAACCGGCTATTAAGAAAGGATTATTGGGCTTTTCGGTTTTCATCTTTTATTACATTCATTGAAAAATAATCCATTGCAAAGATATAAAAAAAACATAAATTATGCAACATAAAACATGTAATGCAAAATATATTTTTTCGTTTGCCTAAGACTGCCCCAAAAATGAACACTGACACTCATACAATGGCTTTCTCTAGGTCAAATAGCAATTATTTCTCATCCGTAACCTCGAGCAAATGGGATAATAAGAAAATCCCTAATTAATACTGCTCTTCATTGTTTGGGAAGTCGGAACTTTTTACGTCTTCAATGTATTGTTTCACAGCACTGGTAACTTCCTCACCCAAAGAGTGGTAACGTCTTAAAAAGCGAGGCGAAAATTGTTGTGTCATGCCCAACATATCGTGCAAAACCAAAACCTGTCCATCCACTTCACCTCCGGCGCCAATGCCGATAGTCGGAATTTTTAATAAACGAGAAACTTCTCCGGCTAATTTTGCAGGAATTTTTTCCAAAACCACAGCAAAACATCCAGCTTCTTCGAGTAAAAGAGCATCTTGTTTCAGGCGGTCAGCCTCTTCATCTTCTTGTGCACGAACTTTATAGGTTCCGTATTTATTAATGGATTGGGGCATTAATCCCAAATGTCCCATTACAGGGATTCCGGCCGAAAGAATACGATTAATAGATTCTATAACTTCTTTTCCACCTTCCAATTTCACTGCATCGGCACCGGTTTCCTTCATTATACGGATAGACGATTTCAAGGCTTCCTTAGAATCTCCTTGGTAGGTACCAAAAGGCATATCGACAACGACTAATGATTTTTGAATGGCTCTCACAACAGAGGCTCCGTGATAAATCATGGCATCCAAAGTTATCGGCAAGGTCGTTTTGAAACCCGCCATAACGTTGGCAGCAGAATCACCCACTAGAACGATATCTAATTCTGTCAAATCCAAAAGTTTAGCAAAAGAATAGTCATAAGCGGTAAGCATGGCTATTTTTTCACCCTTTTGTTTCATGTTTTGCAAAACATGTGTGGTTATTTTGGATACGTGAGGTTGTGTATATGATGACATTTTGTTTATTTTCAATTAATTAAAAAAATAAAAACTGGATTAACGGTGCAAAGGTAATGAATTATTTTTTTCTTCTTCCTTGGGTTTGGTTATTTGTTGTTCCAAAAAAGTTGGGTGCACAAAAATCCCTTCGCCCGGACTTTTGGCAAAAGAATCATAAATTTCGCCTTTCGGATTTAAAATAACAAAACTGGGGTAGGTGTTCACTTTAAAATAATCCAAGAGTTTGTAATTTCCATTGAAGTGCAGCCATGTCCAATTGTATTTTTCTCCTCTTTTGCTATTTTTCAAAAGGTGGTACATTTTCAAAAATTCCCTATCGCAATCGATGGTTACAAATTCTATGTTTGAATATTTCGAGTAAATACTGTCCTTGTAAAAAGCCATAGTTTCCAACTCAATCAATGAAGGAGCTTCCTTAGCGCGAACAAAAGCCAAATAGACCCATTTCCCTTTGAATTTATCCAATGTAGCCTCATTTTTATTGACATCCAGCAATTTAAAAGACGGTAATTCCTGAGGTTTTGCAGCCTTTTCGTGTTTTTCAATTATATTGTGGGCAATTTGTTTGTGTTCGTCAAAACGAGTTTCATTTATAAAACTTTCCAACAAACTTGTAACAGCAGCAGCGCTGTAATAATCAGGCAAATAATATGCTTCATCCATACCTTTCAGAAAAACAAGTTCACGCAAAACTTCGTTTTTCAGCATGGGATCGGTTCCCAAAGCATCCAAGAGGGCAAATATTCTGTTTTCATTTACCAACAAAAACAAACTATCAAGGGTTAAAGCCTTTGTGCCCAAAACAAACGATTTCGAAAAACAGGTATTGAAAAAATCCATATAGCCTACATGCTGATACAAAATAGGCTGCCCAATGATCAATTCATTCATAATTTTTTTCCTCGGGCGCATCTGCATGCTAAATTCCAACTCACCTATCTTGTATTGGGTGTATAGTTTGAAATACTCATTTTTTCCGTTTTCAACCAACATAGAATCGGCGAAAGCCCTTAATGTATCGGCATATTTTTTATTTTTTGTACGCAAAATTTCCGTTCCATGCCTTTCTAGAATATCCAAATAAAAATTGTCGAAACGCGCCAAAAGATTATTCAAATCATTTTTGTCCAAATTATTGATTTCTACGGTCAAAGGTACCGGCATAAAATGTACGTTCACATCCTGATCTACTTCCCAATTGAAAAAAGGAATGGCAATTTCATACGTTTTGCCGGGCTCTGCAAAAAATTCACAGGAATAGTTTTCTACCTGAATAACCAATGGCGTTGGGTAATTGATGCTGGTTTTTAAGGAAAATTCTCTATCCTTTACCACACACTCGTCCAACTGCACATCCAGCATTGAAATCCGGTCGGCGTAACGTTTCAGTTGTACCAATTTCCCATCGGCATTGGCAGCGCTGCCTTTCAGAAAAACATTTTGCGCCTGCGCGGAAAACAGATTACAAAAAAGAATAATCCCTAATAAAAAACAACATCTCCTATTCATCTTATTGGCATCTAACGAACTATTTTAATTTCATTGCCGTCATGCTTTAGCTGACGGATTTTTAAATTTTGATAAAATTGGGGCTGTAGCCCAATCAAATTAGTTACTCTTTTGGCTAAAGCCTTTGTTTTGTGTTATTTTCTTAATCCGTTGTTTAAAAGCAACAGCAATATAATTATTCTCTAAATTTTGATAAAATGAAGCTTCTTAATTTTTTAGAAAATTAACCAACTCCTCTATTTTCAAAGAAATTTGTTCGCCTGTTGCTAAATTCTTTAAAGAAACTTTTTGTTCTGCCAACTCTTGCTCACCAACCAAAGCGACAAAAGGGATTCTTTTTGCATCGGCATAACCGATTTGTTTTTTCAACTTGGCATTTTCAGGATAAATTTCCGTTTTTATTCCTTCCTTGCGCAATTTTTCAGCCCACAGAATGCATTGTTTTTCTTCCTTTTCGCCGAAATTGCAGAATAATATTTTGGACGACTGTTGCAAATTTTGAGGAAAAAGATTCAACTCTTCCAAAGTATCGTAAATTCTATCGGCGCCAAATGAAATGCCTACTCCCGACAAATTCGGCAAACCGAAAATTCCCGTAAGATCGTCATAGCGTCCGCCACCACAAAGGCTTCCTATGGATGTGTCGGCAGATTTTACTTCAAAAATAGTTCCTGTATAATAATTCAGCCCGCGAGCCAATGTAATATCAAAATCAATGGTTGAAGAAAATGCCAAATCGTTTGCAAATGCCAATAAAGTTTGCATCTCCTCTACCCCTTTTTGCCCAATCGGTATCTCTACGAATAAATCTTGTAACTTTAGCAGTTTTTCGGCATTTGAACCGTCCAAAAGCAAAACTGGCGTCAATTTTTGAATAACTTCCTCTTTCAAACCTTTGCCCAAAAGCTCTTCTTTCACCTGATCGATACCTATTTTATCCATTTTATCTATGGCAACAGTAATATCTATCAACTTATCTTCCTGCCCTATTAGAGCGGCAATGGCTGCCAAAATTTTGCGGTTGTTCAATTTCACAACCACACGAATGCCTAACTTTTCGAAAACCTCATTTATAATTTGTAAAAATTCCAACTCATTCAACAAAGAATTGCTGCCGATTACGTCGCCATCACATTGATAAAATTCACGATAACGTCCTTTCTGTGGGCGGTCACCACGCCAAACCGGCTGAATTTGATACCGTTTAAATGGAAAAGTTAGTTCATTTTGATGCTGCACAACAAAACGGGCAAAAGGTACCGTTAAATCGTAGCGCAAACCACGTTCGCAAATTTCCGTTGTCAGTTTTTTCGGATCGTCAAAGTGGCTTGCCTTTTCCAAAAAATTCCCTGAATTTAATATTTTAAACAACAACCGATCCCCTTCCTCCCCGTATTTGCCCATCAATGTAGAAAGGTTTTCCATAGCCGGAGTTTCAATAGGCACAAAACCATGCAATTGGTAAACGGTTGAAATGGTTTGAAATATATAATTTCTTTGTAACATTTGAGCCGGTAAAAAATCTCGTGTGCCTTTGGGAACTGTGTATTTCATTCGTATTGTTTTTAGATAATTTGCTTTTGAATGAGCAAAAGTACTTATTTTTAAGCTATCTGACGATAAAATTCCGTTAAAAACAAAAACTGCTTTTGAAAAAGATTCAAAAGCAGTTTTCAATAATTTATTTAGGGTTTACTTTTTATTAGGTAATGAAGATCCCACTCTGCTCATGGCACATCTGAAGCCAATCCAGTCGGTACTCAAATTTTGATCTAAATAGCGTCTGTTAGAAGGGCTTAACCAATAAGCTCTGTCTTTCCAAGAACCACCTTTTACAACTCTTGTTGTGTTACTTACCAAGGAAGAAGTTCCGTATTTGTAAACCAAACCTGTAACGCTATCAGGAACGTTTAATTTCGCAGCTAAATCAGGATTATCGCCTGCAACTGCAGATTTATTCCAACCTCCATCATCTCTCAAAGTAGATTCAAAGTCACCATCTAAATAGTTAATATTATCAGCTTGTTTGTAATTCCTTCTTGTGAAATCGTCGTCAATATTTTTGTAAACAACATTCCCTAAACTATCTCTCAATACTTCTTCGTCTTCAATAACAGCTTGCTTGAATACATTACCACGGAAAGGATTCATATCTTCCACATCTTCAAAAGTCAGTTTTCTGTAAACATCCATGCACCATTCACTTACGTTTCCGGCCATATTGTACAAACCGTAATCGTTAGGGAAATAGGCTCTAACTGGTGCAGTATAATCTGCTGCATCGTTCAAACCACCGGCAACTCCCATGTTATCGCCACGTCCTCTTTTGAAGTTGGCCATCATTTCGCCGTAAGTTTTCTTATCAGCAGAACGAACAGTATTGCCATTCCAAGGATAAATTCTACCTTCAACAATTCTTTCCCCTACAGTATTTCCAATAAGTCCATAAGCGGCATATTCCCATTCTGCTTCAGAAGGAAGTCTGTATTTAGGCAACAAAATTCCGTCTTCTTGTTTTACAAGACGTGTACCACCTACCGAAGGATCTAAGTTTTCCAATTCTTTGTTAACTTCACCCATATACAATCCTGCTGCATAAACGTCTGTTTGGAAAGCATTGTCACCACGCAAATCCATTACATCAAGGTTCAAAATGCCATGATCTACCAATATTTTTTCGTTTACGCGGTCTGTTCTCCATTTACAATAGTTATTGGCTTGTACCCAAGTAACCCCCACAACAGGATATTCGTTGTAAGCAGCTTCATGGAAATAATGCTCAACCAACATATCGTTGTAAGATAAACGGCTTCTCCAAACATTTTCGTCCGGTGTAGCTTTGGCAACTACTTCAGGATATTCAGCGCCATAAGCTCTGTTTAACCAATAAAGGTACTCTCTATAGGCAACATTGCTTACTTCTGCTTCATCCATATAAAAAGAAGAAACGCTCACACGTCTGCCTGCATTATCCCATTCGTAGGCAATATCGTCTGTAGTTTTTCCCATTACAAAACTACCGCCTTCAATAAAAACCAAACCAGGACCGGCTTGTTGCTCTACTCCGGCTGAAACTTCAAAACCACCCCAATTGGAATCGTTATAATGCCAACCTGTGGTACTGGATTGTTCTTTTGATTTACACGAAGCCAGGGCTAAAACAAGAATGAATAAACCGCCTATTAATTTCAGTGTTTTCATGGTTGTATATTTTATTTAGTTTTTGTTTCGTTTGTTATTAATATTCTAGAAAGAAGGACATTGTAATTCAGAATGCTTTCTTTTTTGTTCTTTTTCATGGCAAGGGAACAAATAGCTGAATGTTATTTCATGCGATCCGCCTGTATTGCTGTTCGACAATTTTGAAACTGTCAAATCATAACTATATCCGATTTTATAGGACGATTGTTGAAATCCTACCAAGAAAATAACCGCATCAGGATTTTCGAATCCATGACGGAACCAAGCGCCTAACACAATTGGCAACCAATCTAAGTACAAACCGTAGTTCATATAGTTAAATGTTTGCATGTGTTGAAAAATAATGTTTGGCGAAATAATGGGCGATTTCAACCCCAATGGAGACGTTCTTCTTCTATCTGCCTGAACATTAAACAAAGCTCCTGCATGAACCGTAATTTTCATTGGCAATTTACTCACACCGTAAAAACCTTCACTGGGTTGTGTCAAATGATCAAAAGCTAAACCACCATAGAAGTTTTTGCCATAAATCACTGCACCGACACCAAAATCGGGATAAATTTTATTATCTGAATTAGGCGCTTCAGCTTGTGTCCCGTGAATGAATCCATACTGTGGGTCTATCATATCTCCAAATGTAAGATCATTAAAATTCAATTGGTTAGATATAAAAGAAGCCTTCAAAGCCGCACGGGCATACAATTGTCTTGTAATTTTAAATTGATAAGCATACATCAAAGACCCCATTACGGTTGTAAAAGCGCCATGTTTGTCTGCTGCAACAAATGCACCAATACCGCCCGACAAAGCGTCAATATGTTGGTCGTATGAAGCCGAAAAGTTAATAAAGGTTCCCGAAGCTGCCGGCCATTGATCTCTAAAAGCAAAATTTATGCGAGGACAAATTGCCGCTCCTGCCAATGCTGGATTTAGATACAAAGGATTTGCATAAAACTGAGAGAAGATAAAATCTTGAGCTTTCACTTCTGACAAAGCCATTACCATTAATACACAAAAAACAGCAACTTTCTTTATTCTCTTTATCAACATAATAAATTAATATCTCTGATTTTCAAACGGCAATATTACGAATTTTTTCGCAATTTATAGCATTTACGCCAATTATTTTTCTTTAACAATTCATTATAAGCTTACTATATTTTCATCTTACATGGACTATAACTTTTTTATTATACTCTGTTTCCCAGAAAAAGTTACAATTTGTATTCTTTTTTACCATTCAAATCTTATTTTCAAGAAAAAACGACAAATAAAGATTTAAATTGTTATTACTTTTCGTCTTTCACAAAAATATACTGATAGGCGACTATTAACAAAAACGTACTCAAGGAACTAAGGATAATTCTGAGGATGGTTTGCCAAAATTCATGCATAGTATAAGCTTCCATAAAAAAGAATACTACGTTATGAATCAAAATCATAAAATAAGCATACAAAAGAAATGGCCTTGGTTGTAGCTTCTTGATACTCGGTGTAAAACCCGTGTTCAATTCCGCATTGCTCATCATTGAACGCATAAGGAAAATACGGGCAAAACCTGTAAATGTAGCAGCAAACGCATGAAATCCCAATTCACCTACAAAAATATCGACGGAAATACCCATCAAAAACGATAGCAATAATAGCAGAAGGTTGTTTATATTGCTCGGCAACATAATAATGAATGCCACATAAATATAAATATTTACATAACTTCCCAAATTCAAACTGCTAAGAACAAGCACTTGCAGAAGCAACAACAAAATAAATCGAGCGATATTATTTAAAACCAGTTTATTCATTTTGAGAGATTTCTTCTAAAAGTTTTTGTTGTTCTTCTTTATAGATATTGGTAATAACATAGACATATTCCAATGTATTGAAATCCGTAGCAAATTTCATTTTAATATCATAAAATCCTGTGCCCTTGTTCAAGCTTATTTTCTCCAAATAACCCACCGGAATACCTTGGGGAAAATCTTGCGAAAATCCGCTGGTTACAACCGTATCGCCTTTGTAGAGCTTATGCGTGGACGGAACATCTATCAACGTTCCTGTTTTATAACTGTTTCCATTCCAAACTAGAGATCCTAATGATTTTATACGCGTCAAACGAACACTGTGCCGGCTATCGCTATGCAAAACAGACATTACCACAGCAAAATGGTCGGAAACATGGGTTACAATTCCCACAATTCCTTTGGGGGAAATAACAGCCATGTCGGGTTTTACGCCATAATCGCTGCCCTTGTTAAGCATGATGAAATTATTACGTTTATTAACCGAATTGCTGATAACTTTAGCCACAATGTATTTGTATTGTAGCTTGTAAAGGGTATCATTTTTTGTAAATTCTTCGCCGGAAGAAATCAAGTAGGAATCTTTGATTTGTTGGCGTAATGTTGCATTTTCGGCAACCAACGCTTCATTTTCTTTTCGAAGATGAAAATAATCGGTAAAGCCATCTCGCATAGACATGATTGACCCCGAAATTTTACTCGTTTTCGACACAATGCTTCCTGATTGATAGTACGAATTTTGTACGATCAACAAAATGGATACGATTTCCAAAAGCAGGAACAAAAAAATGTAATTATAGCGCCGTAAAATGCGAAATAAATGGTGCATTCAGAGAATTATTTTATCGCTTCGCTTTCTTTTTGTTCTTTTGACCAACTGTCTTTGAGCGTACAAGTCCTGTTGAACACGGGTTTTTCGGCCGTAAAATCGTAATCGGCACAGAAATATCCCAAACGTTCAAACTGGAATTTATCCATTACCTTGGCTTCGGCCAAAGCCGGTTCCAGTAAACATTCCTGTATTTGCAAAGAATCGGGATTGATATTGTCCAGGAAAGTTTTGCCTTCTTCCACTTCTTCGGGATTTATGCCGTTGAAAAGCTTGTCGAACAAACGTGCTTCGGCTTTTACGGCATGTTTTGCCGAAACCCAATGAATGGTGCCTTTTACCTTGCGCCCGTCGGGAGAATTTCCGCCGCGGGAAGCCGGGTCATAGGTGCAACGTAATTCAATGATATTGCCTTTTTCATCTTTTATTACCTCTTGGCAGGTAATGAAATATGCGTAGCGCAAACGAACTTCTTGTCCGGGCGCCAAACGGAAATATTTTTTTGGAGGATTTTCCATGAAATCGTCCTGTTCAATATAGATTTCTTTGCCGAAAGACACTTTTCTTTCGCCTGCATTCGGATCTTCAGGATTGTTTACGGCATCCAATTCCTCGGTTTGGTTGTCGGGGTAATTGGTAATAACCACTTTCAAGGGGTTCAATACGGCCATTCTGCGCAAAGCCACTTTGTTTAAATGTTCGCGCAAGCTGAATTCCAATAAAGAATAATCAATTACGTTGTCGCGTTTGGCCACGCCAATGGTATCGCAAAAATTACGGATAGATTCTGGTGTATAGCCTCTGCGGCGGAAGCCTGAAATGGTGGGCATGCGTGGGTCGTCCCAACTGTTTACGTGGTTTTCTTTTACCAATTGCAACAATTTGCGCTTGCTCATTACAGTATGAGTCAGATTTAAACGGGCAAATTCATATTGGTGCGAAGGGAATATTTCCAATTTTTCGATAAACCAATCGTAAAGCGGACGGTGTACGTCAAATTCCAATGTACAAATGGAATGGGTGATATTTTCCAAGGAATCGCTTTGCCCGTGGGCATAGTCGTACATGGGGTAAATGCACCATTTGTCGCCCGTACGGTGGTGTTCCGCGTGAATAATGCGATACAAAATAGGGTCGCGCATGTGCATATTGGAATGCGCCATATCTATTTTGGCGCGCAATATTTTATCGCCTTCCTTAAATTCGCCTGCTCTCATGCGTGCAAACAAATCCAAATTTTCTTCCACGCTGCGGTTGCGGAAAGGGCTGTCTTTTCCGGGTTCGGTTACTGTTCCACGGTTTTGGCGGATTTCTTCCAATGTTTGGTCATCGACATAAGCCAAGTCTTTTTTGATTAGCAATACCGCCCAGTCGTACAATTGTTCGAAATAGTCGGAAGCATAATATTCTGCCGCCCATTGAAAACCCAACCATTGGATGTCTTCCTTTATGGAATTTACATATTCCACATCTTCTTTCACCGGATTAGTGTCGTCGAAGCGAAGGTTGGTTTTTCCACCATATTTTTGCGCCAAGCCGAAGTTCAAACAAATGGATTTGGCATGTCCAATATGCAAATAGCCATTCGGTTCGGGCGGAAAACGAGTAAGAATCGATTTGTATTTTCCTGTTTTTAAATCGTTTTCAATGATTTCCTCCAAAAAGTTCAAAGGCTTTTTTTCAGTTTTGTCGCTTAAATTAGGTGTATCCATATTTTCGTAGAATTGAAAATTGAGAATTGAAAATTGAGAATTCTAAAAGCTTTGTTTTAAGCCTCTAAAATACTTCGTTATCTATTCTAAATTCATGAGAAAAATTACATTTTATTTTGCAAAAATACAAAAACGCTTTTTACAATAAATGATTTCTTAAATTTTTATACTATAACTTTTGAACAATCAAAATTCCATCGCGTACGGGAAGGAGGATGTTCTGCACCCTTGAATCATTCTGAATTGTATTGTTCAAAGCTTTTAGGGCTGCGGTTTCTTTGTCGGAAGCCGGTTGTTCGAACAAGACTTTTCCACTCCAAAGTATATTATCAAACAGAATAAAACCGCCTTTCCGGGTTTTTTGTAAAACCGCTTCATAATAATTCAAATAGTTGGCTTTGTCGGCATCGACAAAAACCAAATCGAAGGAATGGTCGTCGAATTGAGGGATTGCGTCCAACGCCTGACCGATATGCAAACT
>JAVBMO010000138.1:0-22480 GCA_031552355.1 Bacteroidales bacterium
TATAGACAAATTTTGTTCCAATTTCGTTTACTGAACAATGTTAATTTTTGCAGCTTGAAGTATTTGATAATCATCTCCCATAACAGCTGGTTCATCTGTGGCTACATAAACTACAAAATGGCAATTTTCTGGAATACAAGCTGTATTATTATAATCTTCCGGCAAATTAAATGAGAAATTGTATGTTTTTGTTTCCCCTTTTTTATATCCGCCTTCTTTGGCGACAAACCGATCACCCCAATTTCCCCCAAAAGTTTGCCTCAAAACATTCATAAACACAAAATTCGGATTTACTTGACTCGGAGATATACGACTGTCTTTTTGAGGCCCTACAATACTATCTTGCAACAGCATTCCACCTATTCTCAAATCCTTGTCAACATCTTTTTGAAAAGTAACCGTCGCTTGTATAGAAACATCTTTTGTTACACTATTGTAATTACATGTCAGAGTAATTAATACTTCCGGTTCTTTCCCCAATTCGGTATTCACAGCAGAAAGCCAGTTAGCAGCACCAACTCTGTATGTATTATTTCTTTTAACTCTATTTATCATCCCTGCAGGATAGCCTGATATTTTAAACTGTTCATTCCAAAAAGTACCTTCCGGAGTTGTAAAATCTTCAGGAAATGCTGCTGATGTATTCACAAAGCCTTTTGCTGCATGAACAGAAATAACAACGACATTATCAGGGTATAATTTTTCGATTGCTTCTGCAACTTCTGCTGCTTCTGCACAGTTAGGACATGTGTGTCCTGTATAATCTTCTAAAAAAACTACGCGAAGGCTTGGCTTTTTCCCCACAGGTTTCAAATAATCTCCTTCTTCCACTTTGTCGCAAGAAATAAATGTGAATGAAGCAATTATTGATACTGCTAATATAGAAAATACCTTATTTTTCAGTTTCATAAATTTCTTTTTTTAAATTAGAATGTGCTGGTTAATGAAATCATAAAACCATTGGATGCAGGAACCGCCCTACAAACCCCACCTACACAAAGTATTCCTTCTTTTTGTCTTCCATAGCTCAATTGAATACGGCTTGAACCATAGTTATAACCCAACGCAATGTTATAATAATGTAATTTCATATCAGAATCAGGATTTCCATAATTCCATTGATCTGACAAATTGATGAAAAATTGATTTTTAAATGTGTACTCCAATACAAGAGCAGCCCAGTCACCTTTATCTTGTTTGGTTTGCAACCATTGAAGTTCGCCTCTTAAAACATTTTTGCTATTAATCTTATACAAACCTTCGAAAACCAAATTATTGGTATAAACCTTTCCATGATAACCAATTGAAATAGAATCATAAATAATATTGGCATAAGTCAATACAGCCTTAAAATCCTTGGTTAAACGGCGTGTTATGGAAATATTAAAATCTTGGTAATATAAATCTTTCCCCACTTTAAAGAAATCCGATTTGTAACCATCAGTCCCCATAGTTCCAATAGGTGTATTTTCATCTATTTGTTGTTTGTCAATAGATTGTGTACGAGAGTAGTTTACACCGATTTCTGTCCCATACTTTCCTCCTACAGCACTTCCTTTTTTAATCGTCCAAACCACGTCTGCCTGAAGTCCCATTTCACCATTGGGTTGTGTGGCATAAGGGTACATGGCCAATAGGGCATAAGTATGTTGTTTTGTCAAAGACGGTAAATAATTTATATCCAACATAGAACCTGTTTCCGATCTTTTGGATTTAAAACTCATATTGTCTATCCGTTTTGCCTGAACATTAATCCCCAAACCTTTTTGAGAATAAGATGCAGACAAAAACAAAGCTTCACCTTTTTTATAAATAAAATTATTTATGGCATTCGGATCTTGGCCTTTTTGGACATACTCTGCTTGGAGGCCAAATCCTTTGTAATTAATATTCATCCGAGCACCACCTGCACCAACATTCAAAGGTAAATTCAACGCATAAACAGAATCGCCAACAACAGTTGTTATTTCTTGGTCTTCTTCATATTTACTTACAAAACTTCCGCCCAAAATAACTTTTAAGTCCTTATCCTGAAAACCTGGGATAATGGAATTTAGCATAAAATCGCCATCAACTCCGCGAACCAAACCTTGGTATTCCCAATAGTAACGTTGTTGGCCTATCATGCCTTTCAAAATAATTCCGTCTATGGGCGAAAATTTGGCATTGAAACCACGAATGGCATTATCTAAGCCTAAATTTTTGTCTTCATAAGCCCTGAAAACCATTCCGCTTCCGTATTGATCATAGAAACTTCCTGCTGTAAATTCATATTTGTCCTTTTTGAAAGAGGCAAAAATAATAGGAATTCCAAACCCCTTGTATTCCGTATCAAAGCCCAGCATAGGATCTAAATAGGACTCAAAGCGCATACCTGCTGTGAAGGCATTGTTTGTGTAAAGGATATTGGCAAAAGCATTGGAAAGGAGTTTTTCATCCACCTGAGGGGCGCCAATTTTGTCATCCTTTTGTGTAAATTGCCCATCTATCTGAATATTGCCGGTTACATGCCCACCCAAAATTCCTTGAGCATTTGCCAATACGGCAAAACACAAGACGCTTATTCCAAAGAGTATTATTTTTTTCATGCAATCATATTTTGTCTTTCAAAAATTTTTGGTCAGCAAAATGTTTTCTGAATTTTAGTTTTCAGATGAAACATCCTCACCCTTCAAAATCTTTTTAACAACCTCTATCAATTCTTCTTCGCTACCTTCGGTAAAAGAAGTGTGTTGCCAAACGATTTCGCGGTTTCCATTCAAAATAAACGTATGAGGAATGTTTCCCACATTCATGGCTCTTTTGAAGTCCGAGTTAGGATCCAAATAAATTTCATATTCCCAATCGCTTCCATCTACCAAGGGTTTTACACGAGAGGTTGAACGCGCATCATCAATGGAAACAGCCACTAACTTCACACCGGTTTCTTCTTGCCATTCTTCATAAACATCTTTAATGGTATTCATTTCGCGAAGGCAAGGCTTGCACCATGTGGCCCAAAAACTTAAAATAATAGGTTTGCCATCATTTTGAATAACACTGGTACTAACCGTTTTACCATCCAATGTTTTAATATCTATATCCGGCAATTTTGCATAGCTTTTCTTCGGTTTGGCCGGGGCTGTGGTTGCTGTGATTTTAAGGTCTATTTTTGTTCCACCTGTAGTGGTTGTCGTATCCGCTATTACACGTTCGGTTTGAGAAAACGCCATTCCCAATGATAAAAATGCAATGGCAGAAAATCCGATTATCTTTTTCATAATTGACACAATTTTTAATTTTAAGAACCTCGAAATAACGGTTTTATTTCCTTTATAACGGTTCACAAGCTTACTTTCTTATCTTTAGTATCGATTTTAAGAAAAAACTTAGCATGCAAAGTTATAAAAAAAACGTATTCTTAGCAAGTTCTTTTCAGGAGATAATTTATTGTTCCTAAAAAAGAGGTTTTATAGGAATTTCCCGGAAAGGATTTAACAATTTCAATTGCCTGATTACAAATGTCTTCTGCTTTTTTCTGAGCCAATTCAATAGAACCGGATTCTATGACCGAATTCATGATTTTTTCAACAAAAACAGGATTTTGGTTTTGTTCCTGAATTTGCTTAAAAATTTCTTTTCGATCTTTTTCACCTTGTTGTTGCAGAAAATAAATAAGCGGAAGTGTATATTTATTTTCCCTCAAATCGTTACCCGATGCTTTACCAGTTTCTTTTGCAGGCAAATAATCCAAAATGTCGTCTTTTATCTGAAAGGCCGTACCGACAAGCATTCCTATTTTGCGAAGCTGTTCAATTTGTTGAGAATTGCCACCACCGGAAATTCCGCCGGCTTCGCAGCAAGAGGCTATCAAAATGGCTGTTTTCTTTTCTATGATTTGAAAATAATTTTCTTCCGAAACTTCGGGAAAAACCGCATTTTGCTGTTGCAGCAATTCGCCTTCCGACATTTGAATTACCACTTTTGACAAAATATCTAAAAATTCATAATCATGGAATTCGGCCAAAAGTTTGATAATGGTTGCCAAAAAATAATCGCCGGAAAGAATGGCTACCCTGTTTCCAAACAAATGATTGGTGGTGGGTTCGTTGCGGCGAAGTTGGGAATTGTCCACCACATCGTCATGCAGAAGCGAGGCTGTATGCAGGATTTCGAGCATCAGAGCCGCACGGATGGTTTTGTCCGAAATTTTACCGACCATTCCCGCAGAAAGCAAAGCAAAAATGGGCCGGATATGCTTCCCTTTTGTCGAAAGAACATGTTTCGCCACCTTTTGCATAAGCTGCACTTGGCTTTGGGTGCTCTCTTTGTAAAGAGCTTCAAAAGCCTGTAACTCTGCTTGTATCGGGATTTTAATTTCGTCTAATACCATTTGGGTCGTAAAAAATGAAAGCGCAAAATTACATGAATATTTCCAATTTTAATGTTCTTATTGCAAGTTTATTCGGTTTTCTTCGCAAAGAACAACTTTAACGCAGTTTTGTTTTCACTGTCAGCCCTACCGAAAGGGTTGCAATAAAAGACACTAACAAGAACACTATTAAAAAATCTATCGCCTGCAAATGAACCGGAAACGCATTGACCACAAAATTTTCATCGCCAATGGAAATAAAGTTGAACGTTTGTTGTAAAAAACAAAGCACACCGCCCAAGAAAAGGCCAATTAAAGCTCCGACAGTAGAAGTCAGCAGGCCTTCCAAAAAGAAAATTCGTTGAACGAAAGGCGTTCCGGCACCCATGCTCTTCAAAATTCTGATATCCGCCGATTTATCCAACATGAGCAGTGATAACGAACCTACAATATTAAATGTGGCAATAAAAATAATGAACGACATGATGATATAAATGGCCAAACGTTCAATATTGGCCGTCTGAAAATAAAGTTCCTCTTGCTCTTCGCGGGTTTTTGCCGTAAAATTTTCTCCTACAATTTTTTGGATTTCTTTTTGAATTTTGGCAATATTTGTTCCTTCAGCAAAACCCAATTCCAAGGAACTGACTTCATCGTCGGCATAGCCCATCAGGGTTTGAACAAAATGCAACGGCACCAAAACATATTCTCCGTCTGTTTCGGCAGAAACCTGAAATACACCTGCCGGCAAAAGCATTCCTGTGTTAAAGGCCTCTTCGGCATTGAGCCCGAAACGAAAATCTTTTTTCGGCAAATACACTTTTATGGGATTGGCAAAATCATTGTGCTGGACACCTAAAAGATAATTGATTTCGGCACCCAAAATTCCATAATCGCCATATTCATCGTGTAAATGAAAATCGCCTTTCATAATATATTTATTGAAATGCGTCATTTTTTCGTAATCGGACGTGGTGCCTTTCAAGCGCACAATTTGCTGATTTTGCTTATAACTCAGCATCGCCGACTCTTCCACACAGGGTATGGCAAATTTTACACCTTGTAGTTTTTCGATTTTTTCTAAAGGAAATTCTTTCAGGTGAAAGGTTTTTCCTTGCTTGGGTTCTATCAGAATTTCGGAATCAAACGTACTGAACAGCGAAAGGGTTACTTTTTCAAAACCGTTCAAAACAGACAAAAC
Organism: Bacteroidales bacterium; assembly: GCA_031552355.1. Taxonomy (GTDB): domain Bacteria; phylum Bacteroidota; class Bacteroidia; order Bacteroidales; family P3; genus JAVBMO01. Next base: position 5,553 of record JAVBMO010000138.1, read on the forward strand.
GACAATCAGCGCCATCGTGGAAACGCAAATACCAATCAACGAAATCATGGAAATGATTTGAATGATATTTTTCTTCTTTTTTGAAAAAAGATAACGTTTGGCTATGTAGAATGGCGTTGTGTTCAAGAATTAAGAATTAAGAATTAGGAATTAGGAATTTTATCCTTCGTCCCCAATAGATTGGCAAAATATTAACTTTTTAAAAGACGTTCAATATTTTCGAGGTAATCTAAAGAATCGTCAATAAAAAACTCTAAATGGGGAATAATCCTCAATTGGTTTTTCACTCTAATTCCCAGCTCATTGCGAAGTTCCGAGGTTTTCGTTTTAATTTGAGCCAAAATTTCTTCGGATTTCATGCCGTTTATGGCATAAATGCTCACATAAACACGGGCTATAGATAAATCTTTGGTTACACGCACAATCGTTGTCGTAATCAAAGCGCCGCTAAACCAGTCTTTTGCTTTTTGTTGAAAAATACTGCCCATGTCCTTTTGAATCAAACGGGCTATTTTTTGTTGTCTTGTACTATCCATTTTTTTATATAATTCTTTAATTATCTGATTGATTTCGGAAGCATCTGCAAAAAAGGCAATGCTTCGGAATATTTTAAACTATTGTATTCCAAACCTAACTTCCGGATATTTTTGTAATATATTTGATGTTGCTCATAATAATACTTCTCCGAAGGAACAAACCAAGCCTTTTCTCCCAATTTTTGTCCCAAAAACCATTTTTCCAATAAACGTGCCGACCGTCCATTTCCATCGCAAAAAGGATGAATTTTTACAAAAACCAAATGCAACATGGAAGCAAAAAACAAAACTTCTTCGAAACTCAAATTTGTTTGTAATAAAATGTCCATATCTTCGAAAAATTTCTGCATTTCCGAAAAAACATCGGCAGGTTCTGCTGCCACATATTCTATTTTCCCGTCATCTGTCATCACAAAAATAGCCCCTTTTCGGAATACGCCTTGTTCTGATTTTTGCAAAATATTTTTTGTCATCAAAACGTGTGCCTGCAATAATGTTTCTTTCGACAAATCATTTTGACGAGCAAACAAATAAGCATCATATAAATCATCCACTTTTCGAGTGTAATCCGGTTCATATTTTACACCCAAACGCTTATATTTGACAAATGAATCCAAATCAATTGTTTCCCCTTCAATTTTGGAAGAAAAAACCGCGGAAACCGAAGTATAAAAACTAAAAGAAGAAAGGCTTAGCTCACTATCATGCAAATTCTCAAACTTTTGACAAACCAATTTATCAAATGACAATTTGTATTGTTCAAGTAAATTCGTCGGAATAATTTGCAGCGCTAAGTCCATCTTCTACAAATCTTATCTTAATTCGAAATTTTCTCCCAAATAAACTTTCCTTACCACTTCGTCTTCGGCCAAATCTTTTGGCGAACCGGCTTTCAGCACATTTCCTTCAAAAAGCAAATAAGCACGGTCGGTAATGGTCAAAGTTTCGTGCACATTGTGGTCGGTAATAAGCACACCAATATTCTTGGCTTTCAGGGTGTAAACAATTTGTTGAATATCCTGAACGGCAATCGGGTCAACGCCGGCAAAAGGTTCGTCCAATAAAATAAATTTGGGATCCATGGCCAAAGCCCGGGCAATTTCCGTTCTCCGGCGCTCGCCACCCGAAAGCTGAATTCCTTTGCTGTGGCGAATATGCGTCAAACTAAATTCTTCGAGCAATTCTTCCATTTTTTTCAGGCGTTCGGTTTTGCTTAACTTCGTAAATTGCAAAACCGACATAATATTATCCTGCACAGACATTTGGCGAAAAACCGAAGCTTCCTGTGCCAAATAGCCCACACCATTTTGGGCTCTTTTATACATGGGCATAGTGGTAATTTCACGATCATCGATGAAGATTTTTCCACTAAATGGCTTCACCAAACCCACAATCATATAAAAGGTAGTGGTCTTCCCGGCGCCATTAGGCCCCAAAAGCCCCACAATTTCGCCTTGTTCTACTTGTACAGAAACACCCTTTACAACAGTGCGTTTTTTATATTTCTTTACTACGTTTTCGGTTCGTAAAATCATTACGTTTTTATTTTGGCGAAAGGCAAAAGGCGAAAGGCAAAAGGCCCCGGCCAAAAACCTTAAAATTAAAATCTTCCTGTTCTATAATTTTCAATTCTCCACTTTCAATTTTCAATTCATCAGATGATTCCTTCTCGGATAAGGTCATGAAGATGAATAACTCCCACATATTTTTGGTTGCTGTTAACCACAAGCAATTGTGTAATATGGTATTGACGCATTAATTCCAACGCGTCTATGGCCAATTCGTCTTTTTCTATCGTTTTGGGCGCAACACTCATGATTTCCCTTGCTTTCAAATGGCTTACCGATTCGCTGCGCTGCAACATTCGCCGCAAATCGCCGTCGGTGATAATTCCTTTGATTTCATCGTTTTCAACCACTGCCGCACAACCCAAGCGTTTCGACGTTATTTCCAAAATTGCCGACCGGACATCCGTTTCAAGCGAAACTTGGGGACTTTCATTTTGAATATATAAATCCGAAACTTTCAAATATAAACGCTTCCCCAAAGCGCCTCCAGGATGGTATTTCGCAAAATCGTCGGCAGTAAAACCTTTGCTTTCAATCAATGCAATGGCCAAAGCGTCGCCCATAACCAATTGGGCCGTAGTGCTCGACGTTGGCGCCAAATTATTCGGACAGGCTTCGCGTTCTACCGTAGTATTCAAAACATAATCCGCTTGTTTGGCCAAATAAGAATCCATATTGCCGACAATGGCCACAATGGGATTTCCCGAATTTTTAATCAGCGGCGCCAAAACCTTGATTTCCGGCGTGTTCCCACTTTTCGACAAACAAATAACCACATCGTCTTTTTGAATCATGCCCAAGTCGCCATGAATGGCGTCGGCAGCGTGCATAAAAATTGCCGGAGTTCCTGTGGAATTGAATGTTGAAACCATTTTTGTCCCAATATTCGCACTTTTGCCGATGCCTGTCACAATAACACGGCCTTTGCTTTGAAGAATAGCTTCCACAGCGGAAGAAAAGCTGTCATCAATGAATTTTTCCAATTCGGCAATGGCATTTTTTTCTTCCCTAATAACTTGAATGGCAATATTTTTTATCTCTTTTTTCAAAATATTCTGTTTTTCTTTAGGTTGATAGAAAGATTTTGTTTAACTTTACATATCAAATTGAGGACAAAGGTACACATTTTAGAGAAAGTAAAAGGGCTTGTTGCCTTGTATTTTAATTGTTTCAAGAAAAAATTTAATGTTGACCTAAATGCAACACGAAGAAAGCCAGGAAAGAATATATTTAGGGAAAACAATCCATGAGCATTTGTTAGAGAATTTCGGATTTACCAAATTCAAAGACAATCAGGAGAATGTCATCAAAAGTTTGCTTGATAAAAGGGATACTTTTGTGATTATGCCCACCGGCGCAGGAAAATCCATGTGCTACCAGTTGCCTGCATTGATAAACGAAGGAACAGCCATTATTATTTCTCCCCTAATTGCTTTGATGAAAAATCAGGTGGATGCAATGAGAAACCGTGGTATCAATAATGGCATTGCCCATTTTTGGAATTCCTCGTTGTCTAAAAATGACATCAAAACTGTAAAAGAGGATCTTCAGAAAGGAATTACCAAATTGCTTTATGTTGCGCCGGAATCTTTGACCAAAGAAGATAAAATAGAATTATTTCAGGATTTAAAAATTTCTTTTTTTGCTATCGACGAAGCCCACTGCATTTCGGAATGGGGACACGATTTCCGTCCGGAATACCGCCGTTTGCACCCGATTATCAAAGCCATAAATCCCAATGTTCCCATTATTGCACTGACAGCCACGGCTACGCCGAAGGTTCAGCAAGATATCATAAAAACATTGGGCATGCAGGACGCCAATATTTTTACGTCTTCATTCAACCGTTCGAACTTGTATTATGAAGTGCGTCCCAAACCCGAAGACACCAAAGTTTTGGAGAAGGAAATTGTCCGTTATATTAAACAAAATGACAATAAATCGGGAATTATTTATTGTTTGAGCCGGAGGCGAGTAGAAGAATTGGCCGAAGTCCTACAATTGAATGGGATAAAAGCGGTGCCTTACCACGCCGGATTAGACCTTTCGGTACGTGCCGACAATCAAGACCGGTTTTTGAAAGAAGATGTTTGGGTGGTAGTTGCTACCATTGCTTTCGGTATGGGAATAGACAAACCGGATGTCCGTTTCGTTATTCACAACGATTTTCCCAAAAGTTTGGAAGGCTATTATCAGGAAACCGGACGGGCAGGGCGCGACGGTGGCGAAGGCCACTGTATCTCTTTTTTTGCCGAAAAAGATATTGAAAAATTAGAAAAACTTCAAAAAGATAAGCCTTTGGCTGAACGCGAAGTGGCCCAACAACTTCTTGTTGAAGTGACCTCTTATGCCGAATCTTCGGATTGCAGGCGCACGGTTCTTTTGCACTATTTTGGCGAAAAATACGAAGAACCCAACTGCAACTGCTGCGACAATTGCATACATCCCAAAGAAAAGAAAAGTGCTGCAGAAGATATTGTTTTGGTTTTGGAAACCGTTTCTGCAATAAAACAGCTTTTCAAGTCAAAACATATTGTCGATATTATTACCGGCGAAACCACTGTTCCCATCAGAAATTTTAAACACAACCTTTTGCCGCAATTCGGCGAAGGAGTTGACGAACCGGCCACCTATTGGAATGCCGTTGTCCGCAAAGCCATTCTGGAAGATTTATTGGCCAAAGAAGTGGAATCTTACGGTGTGTTGAAAATCACCGCAAAAGGACAAAAATATCGTAAAAGCCCCTATAAAATTGAAGTAGCCAAAGACCATGACTATGAAAACGATTCGGAAAACGAGTCCTTGACTGAGGTAGTGGCAATGGCAGGCGGTGGCGGCGCCGATGCAACATTGTTCAAAATGCTGAAAGACCTGTTGGCGCAAATTGCCAAAAAGGAAAATCTTCCGCCTTATGTCATTTTTGAAGAACGTTCGTTGGAAGACATGACCATCCAATATCCTACCTCGCAGGAAGAAATGTCTAAAGTGATGGGGGTGGGTGTGCACAAAGCTCAAAAATACGGAAAACCTTTCTATGAACTTATCAAACAATATGTTGAAGATAACGAAATAGAACGTCCCCAAGATTTTGTTTTAAAATCGGCAGTCAATAAATCGGGGCTGAAAGTGTATATCATCCAAAATTTGGATAAAAAACTGGCTTTGGAAGATATTGCTGTTGCCAAAAATTTGAATGTGGACGAGTTGCTTACCGAAATTGAACATATTGTTTCTTCAGGAACCAAACTGAATTTGCAACACTATATCGAGGAATATGTAGATGAGTTCCATTATGAGGAAATTTGGGACTATTTCATGAATAGCGAATCTGATTCCGTGGATTTAGCGTGGGAAGAACTCGGTGAGAACGAATACACACGCGAAGAAGTCCGCTTGGTTCGTTTGCATTTTCTTTCCAAATGTGGGCATTAATTCATCTGCTGCTTTCGCTTTTGAATCACTGCTTTAATTTCGGCATAACTGAATTCCTCCCCCATTTGAAGTTTCAGCGTCCCAATTGGAGTGTCATCTGAATTTTCTGTGGTATTCAGAAAGGAGTTTATTTTTTGAATTTTATCTTCGGATATCAACTCTTCCAAACCAATTTCGCCCTTCTCAATAAAAGAAAATAAATGCCCTTCAACTGTTGACGAGGAAAGGTTTCGCTCTTCGGCAATTTCTTTTATACTTTTTCCCGACAGAAAAAGATCTAAACTCAAACGATGGGAATGTCCTTTTGGCTTTTTGCCAGAAGGTTCTTCTTGAAATATTTCGTTGTTTTTCAAAGAAGCCAATTCCAAATTGGGTGCTAATTCCATCTGATTGTACTTAACTTTGGTAAGCCTCAGAACAAAAGAAACGATGTCTTCTTCCAAGCTGTTCAAGGTTTTCCAATAAGCTTTAGCTTTCTTTTGTTTTTGAAAACCGGCTTTATGCTGTTGCAACGGCAGCAGAATTTCAGTCCGCATATCTTCGTAAAAATACAAAACAGCTTTTTGGCAACGGTCTTTCAGCAATGAAATTTCATTTTCTTGCAAATGGGAATTTTGAATGATTTTTTGCAATTGAATTTGGAACTTTTCTGCTACGGTTTTCTGTTCCAAGGCTTTTGAATAAAGTTTTTCCGATAAGATATGAGCGCTTTGCAAATCGTCGGAAATTTTATCCTCAGTCAAACGCTTGTAGTCGTACAACAAACTGAGTAGTGGCGCCCAATCGAAATAGCGCAATAATTGTTCTATATTGGCTAAACGTTTGGCTTCATGAAAATCCTCTTGAAGTTCATCCTGATTTTTTTCCGTTTGCGAAAAAGCAATGGCATGAGGATTGGTCTGTACGCACTGCGGCAAAAATGGTGACTGCAAAACAATGCCGTCTAAAGAAGTACAACGGCTCAATGCCACGTAAGTTTGTCCGGCAGCAAACGCGTTGGCGGTATCAATGATGGCGTGGTCGAAAGTAAGTCCTTGACTTTTGTGGATAGTAATTGCCCATGCCAAACGCAAAGGATATTGAGAAAACGTCCCCAAAACTTCTTCCTTAATTTCATTTTTTTCTTTGTCCAATTCATAGCGGATATTTTTCCACTCTTCTTTATCCACTTTTATTTTGAGCTCGGATTCCGCCAGCTGAACAACAATCGTTTTTTCGTTTACTTCTACCACTTCGCCGATTTTCCCATTATAATACCGGCGTTCTTGGCCAGGATCGTTTTTAATAAACATCACCTGAGTTCCTGTTTTCAACTCCAAGACCAAATCCGTGGGAAGTGCATATTCAGGAAATTCGCCACTGACAGTACCTTCAAACTTGAAAGAGGGGGATTTCAGGTCTGCCAATTTTTCTGCATTAATTTTGTCAGCCTGATAATTATGAGTAGTCAAAATTATATATTTTTCTTTTTCGGAAGGCTTGAAATCAGGGATATACCGTTGATTCAATCTGTCCACATCCAAAGCCGATAACTCATTGTTCCGAATATTGTTGAGCAAGTCAATGAAAATCTGTTCTTTTTGTCTGTAAATTTTCTTCAACTCCAAATAAACCGGAGGGCATCGCCTTAAAACATGAGCATGGAAAAAGAACGGACTGGGGTAATATTCCTTTAAAATTGTCCATTCCTCATCCTTTACCACCGGCGGCAACTGAAACATATCGCCGATATATAACATTTGTATGCCGCCAAATGGTTTTTGATTTCGCCGGATAGTTCGTAACGTAGTGTCAATCGCATCTAGCATGTCGGCGCGAAGCATACTGACTTCGTCAATAATCAGCAATTCAGCTTGCCTTAACAAGTCTAATTTCGGTTTGGAAAAACGAGGTTTGCTTTTTAACCCACCGCCGGGGATAAATGGCTCAAATGCAAGCTGAAACAAGGAGTGTACCGTAACACCGCCGGCATTGATGGCGGCCACTCCGGTGGGTGCTGCTACCAATGTTTGCTTTTGTCCGTGCTGACGAAGATATTTCAGAAAAGTGGTTTTTCCTGTTCCGGCTTTTCCGGTTAAAAACAAATGCTGCGAAGTTTCTTCCACAAAATCTAAAGCCAAACAAAAATTTTTGTTGGTTTTGTCGATAGGTAATTCCTGTTTTTGCGAAAAATCTTTCATAAAACGGCATTTTTAAATCATTCTGCGGATAAGTTTCAATTGATGGCTATATTGTTGATTCTCTTGATTGAAAATTCCTTTTTCGTCGAGCAAATCTATTCGCACAGAACCACAAGCGTGAATAATCTTACCTTCTCCGCAATAAATTCCGACATGGATAATATTTCCTGCATCATTGTCGAAAAAGGCCACATCGCCGGGCTTCATTTCTGAAAAAGAATCAACCGGTTTTCCTTGCTGAGCTTGCTGCCAAGCATCGCGGAGCAAAGAAATTTGTTTTGTTTTGAAAACCATTTGTACAAAACCCGAACAATCGATGCCGAAAGGTGTGCGTCCGCCCCACAAATAAGGGCTTCCCAAATAATCGAAAGCAATTTCTAAAAGGGATTTTTCAGGGTTTTCGAACTTCACCGTTTGGACGCAATAGGAAAAATCTTTGCCTTGGATTTGAAAATTGGAAGCTAAAGGCAAAAGTGTTCCTTTGACAATGGGCATAATACTTCCATTGCAATAAATGGTATCGCTTAGTGATAATGAAAAATTTTGCCAAGCTACAATTTCTTCTTTTTCCGAAAGGGAAATTTCTTTAATTTGTTTGGCATCTGCCCAACCGTCATAGCCGTCAAAAAGCATACGGATTTTTAGCCATTTGGGCGTTTTTTCAAGAATTTCGCATACATCACCAAAAAGCAATTGAGAAACCATTTCGGATTTATCCGAAGCTTCTCTGCGCAAAGGCACAATTGCCAATGGACAAAAACCATATATTGCCATATTTCTATTGTTTTTTATGGAAATTGAAACAACCGAAAATAAATATTTCTGATTAGAATTCTAACCAGAAATATTTTGCAAGCAAAAAACTTGACATTTGCGGTTAAACTGCAAATTTAAGATTAAATTTGTCGTAATTCAATAGAACGGACAATTCTTTCTATGACTTCGTCTTCAGAATTTTTTTGTGGGTCGTATTTTGTTTTCAGATTAAAGCCAAAAACCCTTGCGAAAGTTTGATAGAAAAATGCACGGAAACTACCTCTTAAATCTTTTACCAAATCGTAAGAGCTATTGCCTGTTTCTCTGTCTACCAGCTTAATAAGCACTTTCCCTTGAGAAAAAGTCAATTCTTTGATTTGTCCTCCAAATTGTTCTTCAATTTCTTTTTCGGCTTGTTTCATGTAATCCTTACGCGCTTTTTCGCTTTTCATTTCCTCCAATACGGCATTGTATCCTGCTAATTTGATTCCGGCCAATTTTGCATAAGGATAAACCCGCTTTACATTGCGGATTAATTTTGCATAGCGTACTAAATCCTCATCGCTTAATAATTTGTTGGCGCAAATACTAATTTCCCACAAATCAATCTGTTTAACAATTTCTCCTTCTTCTTCTATTTGTGAAATAATTGCACCTTTATATTCTTGTGCTTTTACACCCGAAATACAAATTATGGCAAAAACAATACCGGCAAGAAAAAATTTCGCTTTCATTTTATTACACCTTTTAGGATAAAAACTTTTATTTTTAGTATCCCTGAAATGGAAAAACTTTCACTTTATAGACAAAATAACTACGACTTTCTGCTTTTTATTTTAAAATATTTGGAGAAAATATCTTGCCAAATTACAAATTTACCTATAATAAAATTGTTATCCCCCAATTTATCAAAACAAAAAATGCTGTTTGAAGATAATTCAAACAGCATTTTATTTCTTTTAGAAAAATGTAGACTATGCTTCTTCTGTTGCAGGAGTTTCAGTTTCTTCAGCAGCAGGTGCTGTTTCTTCTGAAGTAACTTCTTCAGCAGCAGGTGCTGTTTCTTCTGAGGCAACTTCTTCTGTAGGTGCTTCTTCTACTTTTACTTCTTTTTTCTTAGCTATAGCTTCAGCTTTTTCTTTATTTGCTTTTTCTTCAGCTTCAAGTTTTGCTTTTATTTCAGCTCTTTCTTTAGCAGACAAATCGCTGCGTTTTCCTTGAACTTTTGCTTCTTTTTCTTGCAACCATTTTGCGAATTTGGCATCAGCTTGCTCTTGTGTTAAAGCACCTTTAGTAACACCCCCTTGCAAATGTTTTTTCAAAAGCACTCCTTTGTAAGACAAAATACATCTTACAGTGTCTGAAGGTTGTGCTCCGTTTTGCAACCATGTTACTGCTTTGTCGATACTGATTTCAATTTCAGCAGGATTTTTCATAGGGTTGTAAGTACCCAATTTTTCAATAAATTTTCCATCACGAGGTGCACGACCATCGGCAACAACTATATGATAAAAAGGTGCATTCTTTTTACCATGGCGTTGTAATCTCATTCTTACTGGCATAGTTTTTTGTTTTTAAATTTCGTGCAAAGGTACAAATATTCTGCTGAATAAAAAAGAACTGAAAATATATTTACATGATTTTTCCTATGTATAAAAAAATGTGTACCTTTGAACTCTTAAAAATTGAGAAACCATAACATTTTATAACTTAAACGTAAAAAGAAAATGAAAATTCCTGAAAACTTAAAGTATTCAAGAGACCACGAATGGTTAAAAATTGAAGGCGATACGGCTTTTGTAGGTATTACCGATTTTGCACAACATGAGTTGGGCGACATCGTGTTTGTAGATGTAGAAACCGAAGGTGAAACTTTGGACAAAGAAGAAATTTTTGGAAGTATTGAAGCAGTGAAAACAGTTTCTGACTTGATGCTTCCTGTTGGCGGTGAAATTTTGGAATTCAATGCAGCTCTTTCTGATAATGCATCATTGATTAACAATGATCCTTATGGCGAAGGTTGGATTATTAAAATTAAATTGACCAACCCTGCAGAAGCAAACGATTTGCTTGATGCAAAAGCTTATACTCAATTTATTGGTGCATAAGAATCCAAAACAAATTTTAAGAGAAGGGCGGTTTGAAAAGTTTCAAACCGCCCTTCTCTTTTATGTACTATTAATAAAAATACCCTATATTTGTAAGACCTCTTCCAAGAATTTTATTCGCAACGGGAATTAAAACTTATAAACTTTACATCGTAAAAACTATCCTCTCCTATAAGCCCTCCCCCATTCGCCTCTTTTGGCTGTTCAATTCCTAATTCAAAATTCGTAATTCCTGATTTAAAGTCTATGTGGTAAATAAAGAACAGACTAGGCTTTAAAAGTGGACAAGTAAACAAACAACAACAACTTATAAACTTTACAACCTTACAACCATGTCATTACCCCTGTTTCTTAAATTCCATAATTTCCAAGTTTTCCGCTTTGGTGCCGTTAATATTGAAACGAACCAAGGTGGAAACCAAATGAAATCCGTACTTTCCTGCTGCGCCGGGATTGATATGCAGAAGGTTATTTTTCCTGTCGAACATGACTTTCAGGATATGCGAATGTCCTGAAATGAAAATATTGGGATGTTCTTTTCGGATACATTCCCAGGCTTCGGGAGTATATTTTCCCGGATAGCCACCAATGTGCATCATGACTATTTTCATTTCTTCGCAGTTTAAAATAAGCGTTTTGGATGTTTTAGGAATGACATCAAAGCCGTCGATATTGCCATAAACAGCATAAGTAGGCTTGAAGCTTTCTAATTCGTGCAATACCTCGGCATTTCCCAAATCGCCGGCATGCAAGATGAAATCGCAGTCGGCGAAGAAGGTATAAACTTGTTTGGGCACTATGCCGTGAGTATCCGAAAGTAAACCTATTTTTTTCACAACAAGAAAAGGGTGTTTAATAAAGTCGCTATTTGTTTCTGAAAGTGAATCATAAAGATAAAAAGCTTACTTTTGTAGATTCTTAGCAAAAGTAAGAAGAATCTTTAAATCATTGCATATAAACGAAATTCAAACTATTGGCCTTATGCAAAACAAAAAAGTAAGGGTGGGAATAGCCCAATTGACTTGTGTTGGCGACAAACAAAAGAATATAGAAAAAGCCGTTGAAAAAATCAGGGAATTGGCCAAACAAGGCGCGCAAATCATTTGTTTGCAAGAGTTGTTTGCCTCCTTATATTTTTGTGATGTCGAAGATTACAAAAATTTTGAATTGGCGGAATCTATTCCGGGACCTTCCACCGATTTGTTTTCTGCTTTGGCAAAAGAATTGAATGTAGTCATTGTAGCCTCTTTGTTTGAGAAAAGGGCAGAGGGATTGTATCACAATACCACGGCTGTTTTGGATGCCGACGGAACCTATTTGGGCAAATACCGTAAAATGCATATCCCCGATGATCCCGGGTTTTACGAAAAATTTTATTTCACTCCCGGCGATTTAGGCTTCAAAGTTTTTGAAACGCGCTATGCCAAATTGGGCGTTTTGATTTGTTGGGACCAATGGTATCCCGAAGCAGCGAGAATCACCGCTTTGATGGGCGCCGAAATTTTGTTTTACCCCACAGCCATTGGTTGGGCGCTCTCGCAAGACGAAGCTACCAATACAGAGCAATATAACGCGTGGCAAACCATACAGCGAAGCCATGCCGTGGCAAATGGTGTGCATGTGGTTTCTGTAAACCGTGCCGGAATTGAAGAAGGTTTGCAATTTTGGGGAGGTTCTTTCATCTCGAACCCTTTTGGAACGGTGCTTTTTCAAGCGCCCCATAAAGAAGAATCTTTGCATGTGCAGGAATTGGATTTGAAATTGAGCGACCATTACCGTACCCATTGGCCGTTCCTTCGCGACCGCCGCATAGACGCTTATGCTCCCATAGAAAAAAGATTTATCGACAACGAATAATCCTACGGCTTTTATCGAAAAATAAACTTATCACCCATAATTCATCACTATAGAAAATGAAGCAGTTTTTTAAATTTATGTTTGCCTCTTGTTTGGGCACTTTTTTGGTAATGATTGTTTGCATGGTCTTGTTTTTTGCAGGCCTTTCCGCACTCGTCACTTCTTTCGACAAGGACGTTACCCACATGGTAAAGGTGGAAAAGAATTCCGTTCTGACCATTCCGTTGGATAAATACATTAGTGAAAGAGGCGTTTCGGAATTGGAAATGTTTTTAGGTTCGTCGAAAGAATTGGCTTTGAACAATCTTTTGCAAACCATCCATTATGCCGCTAAAGACAATAATATCAAAGGGATTTATTTGAAATTTGATATGGGAATGGATGCCGGTTGGGCAAATTTGGAAGAAATCCGCAATGCTTTGTTGGAATTCAAGAAAAGCAAGAAATTCATTTATTCCTATTCCGACACCTATTCTCAAAAAGCCTATTATGTGGCTTCCGTTTCGGATAAAATCTACCTGAACCCCGAAGGGCTTTTGGAATGGAAAGGCTTGTCGGCCGAAGCTTTGTTTTTCAAAGATATGTTGAACAAGTTGGAAGTCGATGTGGAGTTGATTCGTCCCAATAGCAACGCCTATAAAAGTGCCGGCGAAATGTTCCTTTTGAACAAAATGAGCGAAGCCAACCGCACACAAATCAAAGCGTATCTTAGTGGAATGTGGCAGCATATTATAGCCAATGTTTCTGCTTCAAGAAATATTTCCGAAGAAAAACTCAACCTGCTTGCCGATAGTTTATCGGGCTATCTTGCCACAGAAGCCTATACCTCTCATTTGGTGGATAGTTCCACATTTGAATCCGTGCTTTTCGAAAAAATAATGAAGCAAACCGGACACAAAAAGATTTCAGACATTCCGTTTATCACCTTTTCAAAATACTGCAAACAAGTTCCTGTTGAGCAAAAGAATCTGAAAGTTGCTGTGATTTATGCCGAAGGCGATGTGATGTCGGGTTCCGGCTTTGGCAGCAAAGGCGTGTATTCCGATGTGGTGGTGAAAAATCTTCGAAAAGCGGCGGAAGACCCCGATGTAAAAGCCATTGTGTTGCGTGTAAACTCTCACGGAGGTGCGGTTATTGCATCGGAAATTATTACAAACGAAGTCTATCGTACCAATGCTCAAAAACCTGTGGTGGCTTCCTTTGGCGATGTGGCCGCTTCGGCAGGCTACGAAATTGCAGCCTATTCTTCAAAAATTGTAGCCCAACCCACAACCATTACCGGGTCTATCGGGGTGTTTGGCGTGGCGCCGAATTTTGGAGGATTTTTGAAAAATAAATTGGGAATTACTTTTGATACCGTGAACACAAACAGAAATTCTTCTGCATTGTCTTTGGTAAGGGATATGTCGCCAATGGAACGGAATTTGTTACAGCGCAATGTAGAGACTTTTTACAGGACTTTTTGCAAAAGAGTTGCCGAAGGCCGTCATTTGACTGCCGAATTTGTGGACAGCATTGGCCGTGGCCGCGTTTGGACAGGCAAGCAAGCCCAGGAAATCGGTTTGGTGGACGAACTCGGCGGAATTGACAAAGCCGTTGAAGTGGCTGCCGGATTGGCAAATATCAACGATTTTTCTATTGTGGAATATCCGGAAAAGAAAGATAATTACACCCAAATCAGGGAATGGTTGGATATGGAAGCCAAAATGAAATTGTTTCCTTCTGTGGGTAAGTTGGGACAATTTGGCTTGCTGTATGAAAGCCTGCAAAAAGCTGCCGAAATGGAAGGCGTTCAGGCAAGAATACCCTATTTGCTTTCAATCCAATAAATGTGTAGATTTTATTGCCGTCTTTAGCTGACGGATTGCAAGATATTGGGGCTTTAGCCCAATGAAAAAGAAAGATTTGGCTAAAGCCTTTGGTTTTGTGCATTTTTTTAATCCGTTGCTTAAAAGCAACGGCAATGATGTCCACAAATCTAAAATTAATAATTGCTCAATTTTCAATTGAACTGACCATGACAACGAAATTAAAAGAACTCCCCCCGCAATGTTGGATTGAAACTTCGAGCCAACCGTTTTTGATAGCAGGCCCTTGCAGCGCCGAAACGCGAGAACAGATTTTGACCATAGCCAAAGATTTGTCGGAAATACCGCAAGTGCAATATTTGCGGGCAGGCATTTGGAAACCGCGCACTCGCCCCGGCGGATTTGAAGGCATGGGGCACAAAGCGCTTCACTGGCTAATGGATGCCAAGCAGAAATATGGAATTAAATCGTGCGTGGAAGTGGCTACGCCGCGCCATGTAGAAGCGTGTTTGGAACACGAAATTGATGCTGTTTGGGTGGGCGCTCGCACTACGGGAAACCCCTTTTCGGTACAGGACTTGGCCAATGCTTTGCGTGGAAGCAAAATCCCGGTGATGGTAAAAAATCCCATGAATCCCGATTTAAAACTTTGGATAGGCGCCCTGGAACGTTTTCAGGATGCCGGAATTGAAAAACTGGCAGCCATTCACAGAGGATTTCATGTCTATCAGGACGATTATTACCGGAACAATCCCATGTGGGAATTGCCCATAGAATTGAAACGCCAATTGCCCAATATACCGATAATTTGCGACCCAAGCCATATTGGTGGAAAACGGGAATTAATTCAACCCATTTCGCAAATGGCGATGAATTTAGGGTTCGAAGGTTTGATAATAGAAACACATCCGCGTCCGAATGAAGCCAGAACCGATGCCGAACAGCAAATTACACCTGTTGAATTACAGGCAATTTTGAACGAATTGATTATTGCCCGCAATGCCGAAAAATTGGACATTGAAGAGCAAATCCAAAATTTGCGGATAAGCATTGATGAATTGGACAAACAGATGTTGCAATTGTTGTCCAAGCGGATGGATTTATCCAAGGAATTGATAAAACACAAACAAAGCCATCAGATGGGAATCCTTCAGATGAAACGCTGGGAGGAACTTTTGAACGCCCGCATGTCGTTGGCAAAAGAATACCATTTGAATCCCGATTTCATTAAAAAGTTGATGGAGCAAATCCATGTGGAATCCATTCGTATTCAAAATGAATTTTTGGACAAAAACTCACCAAAAAAATAAGCCGAGATGCAAGCAAGGATTTTCATTTTGATGAAAAAACGTAACTTTGCACACGAAAAGACAGAAGTATAAATCAAAAAAAACATAAAAATTATGTCACAAATCATTGGAATTAAAGGAAGACAAATTTTGGATTCACGCGGAAATCCTACCGTAGAAGTAGATGTATATACAGATTCAGGCGCTGTGGGACGTGCTGCCGTACCTTCGGGAGCTTCTACCGGAATTCACGAAGCTTGCGAATTGCGCGATGATGACAAAAGTGTATTTATGGGGAAAGGCGTTTTGAAAGCCGTTCACAATGTAAATACCGTTTTGAATGAAGAATTAAGAGGTCTGGTCATTTCGGATCAAAACGAAATTGATGCTCGCATGATTGAATTGGACGGAACTCCAAACAAAGCTAAATTGGGCGCCAATGCCATTTTAGGCGTTTCTTTGGCTGTGGCAAAAGCTGCGGCAATGGAAACAGGTCAGGAATTGTTTCGCTATATTGGCGGTGTAAATGCCAATACGCTTCCTATTCCTATGATGAATATCTTGAATGGCGGTTCGCATGCCGACAATTCTATCGATTTTCAGGAATTTATGATTATGCCTGTGGGCGCAACTTCTTTCAGCGAAGCTTTGCGTATGGGAACAGAAGTTTTCCACAACTTGAAAACCGTTCTTAAATCCAAAGGAATGTCAACCAATGTGGGCGACGAAGGTGGTTTTGCACCCAACTTGAAATCGAATGAAGAAGCCATTGAAGTGGTTCTACAAGCCATTGAAAAAGCAGGTTACAAACCCGGCGACGACATTGCCATTGCCTTAGACCCTGCTTCATCAGAGTATTTTATACCTGAAGAAAATGTATATCATTTCAAAAAATCGTCAGGCGAAAAATTGACTCCTGCCCAAATGGTGGATTACTGGACAAATTGGGTAAATAAATATCCGATTATTTCTATCGAAGACGGTATGGCCGAAGACGATTGGACAGGTTGGAAATTGTTGACAGACAGCGTTGGCGAGCGTTGCCAATTGGTGGGCGACGATTTATTCGTTACCAACGTAGAACGTTTGAAATTAGGCTTTGAGAAAAAAGTAGCCAATTCCATTTTGATTAAAGTAAACCAAATTGGAACGCTTACAGAAACCATCAACGCTATTAACATGGCTTACAGAAACGGCTACACTGCCATTTCGAGCCACCGTTCGGGCGAAACCGAAGACACAACCATTGCCGACTTGGCGGTGGCTATGAACACAGGTTTAATTAAAACCGGTTCGGCAAGCCGTACGGACAGAATCTGTAAATACAACCAATTGCTTCGTATCGAAGAAATCTTGGGCGATGCAGCCATCTACCCGGGCAAAAACTTCAAATA
>JAVBMO010000116.1:0-17564 GCA_031552355.1 Bacteroidales bacterium
AATGTCGTCAACTTAAGCATTAAGTATGAAAAAAGCCATTGAAATATCAAATTAAATAATTACATTAAGTCATCACCCAAAAATGTAATTAGAAAGATGAACCATTCAATGACCGATTCAAATGTAACAATAATAACCGAAATGAGGAAATTTTTAGAAGAAATAAGTGATGATCCCATTAAACGAGCTAAATATATCGTTAAGGATAAAGATTTTAGCCGAAAACGATTGTTGCAATTTGAGATGTTGGTATTGTTATTAATTAATGCCATCAAACGAAGTTTGAGTATTGAGTTAATGTCATTTTTTGAGCACATTTGCAACAGTGGCCCTTGCAGCAAGCAAGCCTTCAGTAAACAACGTAGAAAATTGAAGCCCGAATTTTTTCATGATTGGAATCAACAGTTAACCACAAGTTTTTATACACATTATGAATATTGCATATGGAAAGGGTTCCGCCTTTTGGCCATAGATGGCAGCTCGGTCATTCTTCCTGATACAGAAAAAATGAGAGAGCAGTATGGTTATACGACCAATCAAACGAATCACGGATCTGCCCTTGCCCGCATTTGTGTGTTGTATGATGTGCTAAACCAATTGGCGCTAAAAGGATTGCTACACTCTTATAACTCGTCTGAAGAAACTGTTGTATTGGATGTTCTACAGGATGAAAATTTAGGACACAGCTTATTACTCTTTGACCGTGGTTATATGAGCTACTGGCTCATTTATGAATTATTGGAAAGCAATACTCATTTTGTAATGCGGGCAGCCAGTAATGCCAATAATATGATAAGTGATTTTCTTGCAAGTACAGAGCAGGATATAACACTTGATTTTTATCCACCTTATCCTTCGTTGAAAAAATTGAGAGACAGTGGGAGGGATATATCGAAAAGGACACCTGTAAAAATCCGTTTGGTTAAGATTGCATTGGAAACAGGAGAAACAGAAATTTTGGTTACAAACTTATATGATACGACTCTTTATACAATAGAAGATTTGAAAGATGTATACCACTTACGGTGGGGTATTGAAACTTACTACGGATATATGAAAGAAGAACTTCAGTTAGGTGTATTCAGTGGGATAAGCCCTATTTGCATAGAACAGGATTTTGCAGCCAATCTTTTCCTGTTCAATTTGCAGAGTATCATTGAAAAACAATGTGAGCCCTATACTCAAAAAGTCAGTAGTAAGAGAAAATATCGACATAAAATAAATAAGAATGTTTCTTGGGCTTCTCTTAAATACAGGGTTGTGAAACTATTTATCGAAGAAGACCCAACTGACATTCTTATGGAGTTGGAACGTTTATTTTGTAGGTATTTAGAGCCAATAAGACCAGGACGAAAATATCCTCGAAAAAATAAGAGAAAACCAAATTCCAAACATTATACATTAACTAATTATAAACGAGCTATATGAGTCTTAAGTTGATGACATTGGACTAGTGCCGAGTCTCACAATTCTATCCTTGATTTTTACTTCTACCGATATTCCTACTTGGTTAATTTATTTGCAATTAATACTTTTTGTACTTTCAGCATCTGTTTTTTTTATCACGAATGCATTACAAGTTATGTATGAGGAAGAGGAAGAAATATAACTGCGGCTAATGAATATGTGATTGTAGTGACGACAGACCATGGAAGAGCTATGATTAGACAACGAAGCATGAAACAAAACACAGCAGCCAACTTGCATCCTGCCTGCAAGCGGGCTGAAATCGGGTAATTGAACTTTTGCCGCCCGCTTCGGCTTTTATCTCGTGGGATAGTGAAGTCGTCCGCAAGCCCGCTCGCAAGCAGCCGCCGGTCCGTTGGCTGCAATGCCCAAAACCGCAGTCATCAAAAAACTAAGACATAAATTGTATCTTTGCAGAATGATTTAATTGAGAATTGAGAGTAACAAAAACCTTTATATTCTATGTATCTATGTGATTTTCAAAAATTCATAATTTATCATTAAACGAAACACCTATGATTACCGACCATACCACTATATTTGTTATCAATTGGGTTTGTATTAGCCTGATGGTTGTGATGGCTCTTATATTGGCTTTGGCTACAAAGTTGAAAAACGGCGCTGCTTATGCCGCCCTGATTGTTTGGATGCCCAGCGTGCCGGCTTATTTGCACAATATGTGCCGTTCCACCGGAATGTACGAACAAGCTATTCCTTTAATCTATTTCTCTAATTTAACCAACACTTTTACAATGCCTTTGCTTTGGCTTTTTGTAAAAAGCCAGATAGACGGTTTTTTCAAATTCAAGCCCAAAATGCTACTTCATTTTTTACCGGGTTTAGTTTCGTTAGGCTCTATGGTTGTTTATTATTGGGGAATGCCTTACCATATCAGAGTGCAGTATATAATAGAAGAAACGAATGGCGCAGAACATCTTCCGCAATTGATTGACGATGTGATTGTATTCGGGCAAATGTTTATTTACTATCCTATAATATTACGATACCTATACAAAGCTAAGAAACAGTTTTTGAATAACTATTCCGATAGCGGATATCTGAATACTTTGTGGATTTTCCGTTTTATGATTTGTTTGGCTTCGTTGTGTGCTGTTGTTTTTGTTGCATACGCCATAGAACCCCGTACCGATGTTTGGCTAATCCCTATCGCCAATACGCTTGTGATGATTTACCTCGTTTATAATTGCATTACCCACCCGTCGGTAGCCTATATCAACCGCACAAGCCTTAGTGTACAAGACAATAAACACGAACAAACGTCAAAAATTTCTTCCCAGTCGCTCGCCCAAGCTCAGATGGAAGAATATTGCAACCGGATTATAAACTATTTGAAAGAAACGCAAGCCTATAAAAATCCCGATTTTTCGTTATCCATGCTCGAAACAGCTACCGGTATTTCGCGGAAAAACATATCCTATTCCATCAATACCCATTTGCAGAAAAACTTTTTCGAACTCATCAACCAAATGCGTATCGAAGAAGCCAAACGCCTGTTGCAATTGCCCGATGCCAAACACTATACCATCGACAGCGTGTATGTCGAATGTGGTTTCCGGTCGCGTTCCACTTTCTTTTTGGCATTCAAAAAAGCGGAAAACGTTTCGCCCGCACAATGGCTTTCTCAGTTGAAAATTGAGAGTAAAAACAGGTAAAAGATCATTTTCATGTCATTTCCGAATGAAACAAACGAGAAACGAGTGAATGTAATTGAGAAATTTTTTGATTGTGGCTCTTCCTATCGTTCGGATAAATTTACAATTTAGACATGATTTTGACTTTTTGAACATTTCACTAAATCCAATTTCGGGATTGCTAAAATATATAGGTAATAAAATCTAAATCACTGATTTACAAATAAAGCAAAGTTAAAATCTATATACTTCATGACCCCATCCCAAATTTTATTTTTTTAGGTACAAAATTTGATAGAAAGCAAAAAATGTAATATCTTTGTTTCATACTAAAAAAATACCCCCATGAAAAAACATCTTTTCTTCCTGATTCTAATGTTGTTTGCAGTTTCTTTTGTATTCATATCATGCAACGACGATGACAAAGAACCCACAACAGGTACAACACGTGTGGAAGTCCGCCTGACCGATGCCCCCGCCCCCTACGATGCCGTGTATATTAACATTCAATCTATTTCATTACATCTAAACACTGGTGGTTGGCAAGAAGTTACGCTTTTGAAACCGGGTGTTTATAATTTACTCGATTTCAGAAACGGAATTGATACTTTGCTGGCAGGCGACGAAATTCCTTCGGGAAAAATCAGTCAAATCCGTTTAGTATTGGGGACAGATAGCAATTCTGTCGTTGTGGATGGTCAAGATTATCCGTTAACAACACCTTCGGGACAAGAAAGCGGATTGAAATTGAACCTGCACGACGAATTGTTTCCCGATGTTACTTACAGGCTTTGGATAGATTTCGATGCTGCACGGTCTATTGTGAAAACCGGCTCGGGCAAATATATTTTAAAACCGGTTATACGTACCTATACCGAAGCCTTTGGTGGAAGCCTAAAAGGAACAGTGTTGCCGCAAGAAGCCAACACCACTGTTTTGGCTATTTTGGGAACAGATACGGTTTCGACTTACCCCGAAGATAACGGCTATTTCCTGATTTCGGGATTGCAACCAAATTCATCGTGGAAAGTTGTATTGGATGCCGGCAATGCAACCCCATATCAAGATTCTACAGTTACGAATATTGCTATTGTTAAAGGACAAGTTACCAATATGGGACAAATAACCCTTCATCAGTAGCCCTTGTAACCCAAAAATTTCATACTTAGAAAAGCCTGTCTGCCGAATGCTGTACAGGCTTTTTGTGCATTTCGAAACAACCGGTTTATATAAATTTCTGCATACCTCTGTTTTTAATATTCTTTCAAAGGGCATATACTATATTTCTTCCCAACATTTGAAGCCCGGACAGGACAGTTCCCTTTCAAAAAAACGCGGGGATTTTGCAAAACCCGATAAATTTTAGTCGCATTTTAACAATATAGACATTTTCCGGAATACTATTTTGATCTTCCATAACTCATTAAAAATCAATTCCGTTTTAAGAAAATTAATCCGAATGGACTTCATTCGGACTGATTTTTTATTTACTCTCAAGGATTTCCTTTATCCTCGTTTTACCTTTGCTATATACTTTCTATAATGCACCTGTTCTAATATACCTGCGGCTTTGGCTCTAAAACAAAAATATAGCAACAGGAATTGAAAATTATAGATTGGCAAAAAATAGTTTTCCTATGACTGCATACAGCATCGAAGCCGAAAAAACTTTCCCGAAAGGGGAAAATACCGGAAAATACGAAAAAGCGAGGGTTTCACTCGCAACAAAACCCTCACTAAAAAAACCTTTGTGCCCTTTGTGGAATTCAAATAATCAAATAACCAAATCAACAAATAACCAAATAAATAAACGTATGAAAACAAAAACTATTCTTTTCATTTTTTGCATTCTAAGCGCTTTTGCTGCAAAAGCACAACAAGCAGAAACAGCACCGGCATTGCAAAACGAAATCCAATTCCGGCACAGCCAAAACCCTGAAAACGCCAAGGCGCTGAAACCCGAAGCGCCCACCGCCACTGCAAAAACCAAAAAAGCCACCAAAGCAGGCAATTGGTACGAACCCGATACCATAACCTATTACAAAGAAGACGGCAGCCGCGACCATCGCGCCATTCGCCGCTACAACGCCTCGGGAAACCTTCTGTTGCAATTAGAAGAAACATGGAATACTGCCGCATGGGCATGGGTAAGCAGTGTCCGTACTACCGGCACCTACGATGTTGCCGGAAACCAATTGACAGAGCTTCGTGAATTCTGGACATCCGGCGCATGGGTGAATTTTACTCGTTTTACCTATACTTACGATGCTGCCGGAAACCAATTGACAGAGCTTTTTGAAAACTGGATATCCGGCGCATGGGTAGGCGATTATCGCTATACTTACACTTACGATGCCTCAGGCAATCAATTGACAAAGCTTTATGAAAGCTGGACATCCGGCGCATGGGTGAATAGTGAGCGTTCTACCTACACCTACAATGCTGCCGGAAACCAATTGACAGAGCTTTATGAATACTGGAAATCCGGCGCATGGGTGAATAGTTGTCGCTATACATGGACTTACGATGCTGCCGGAAACCAATTGACAGAGTTTTATGAAATCTGGACATCCGGCGCATGGGTGAATAGTGAGCGTTATACCTGCACCTACGATGCTGCCGGAAACCGATTGACAGAGCTTTCTGAAACATGGAAATCCGGCGCATGGGTGAATAATTTTCGTTATACTTATACCTACAATGCTGCCGGAAACCGATTGACAGAGCTTTCTGAAAAATGGACATCCGGCGCATGGGTGAATAGTTGTCGCTATACATGGACTTACGATGCTGCCGGAAACCAATTGACATGGCTTCTTGAAACCTGGGCATCCGGCGCATGGGTGAATAATTTTCGCTATATATGGACTTACAATGCTGCCGGAAATCGATTGACAGAGCTTTCTGAAAGCTGGACATCCGGCGCATGGGTAGGCGATTATCGCTGTAAATGGGTTTATTCGCCCGAAGGAAACCTACTGAGCCTACATTTCGATAAATTTGTTTCCGGTGCATGGACAAATCAGTATTATTATCTCTACACCTACGACAATAACGGAAATTGCACCTACATAAGCCTCAATGGAACCGGAACCAGCCCCACCTGCACCTACAACCAAGGCGAAAGTTCAATGTATCTTATTACAGGGCTTGCCAACGGCAGCATCACCATTTCGTACAAAAAAATAGAAAATAAAACCGGCATAGCCGAAACCGGCAACAACGAAATACAGTTGGCAATTTATCCCAACCCAACCACAGGCGAACTGAAAATTGTAACCCCCAACCCCCTAAAGGGGGCTAATGAGTTGGGAAAGTCCCCTTTAGGGGATTTAGGGGTACAGCTTTTCGACCTCACAGGGAAATTAGTTTTTGAAACCCGCAAAACCGAATTTTCTATCAGCCATTTGCCCAACGGGCTTTATCTATTAAAAGCAACTACAGATAAAGGCGTTGTGAACAGGAAAATAGTAAAAGAATAATTGCAAACAATCAAGCAAGGGTTTCACTTTGAGTGAAACCCTCACTAAAAAAACCTTTGTGCCCTTTGTGCCTTTGTGGGATTCAAATAATCAAATAACCAAATCAACAAACCAACCAACGTATGAAAACAAAAACTACCTTTTTAGCAATGCTCGCTTTTGCATTCTTAGCATTAACCGCAAAAGCACAGTATCACGAAGACGATAAAGCCGCATTGCGGAATTTTTTGAAACGGCCTTCCGCTGAGGCAGGAAAAATGAATGGCGAACAAGTAGGTTTATCCGCCTCTACGATAAACATGAACGGCTGGCTCATGAACGACACATGGCTTACCGCCCTGCAAGGCGTTACATGGAACACCGAAAGCCCCAAGCGGATTATAACGATTGACTGGACCGATAAAAAACTTGCCGATACTTTGAATTTAGGCAGATGTACAAGTTTGACCGAACTATGGTGTCGTCAAAACCAAATCACTAATTTGGATGTAACAAAAAACACGGCTTTGACACATTTGATTTGCTATAATAATCAGCTCACTAATTTGGATGTAAGCAAAAACACGGCTCTTACATATTTGAGTTGCTTTGATAATCTGCTCACTAATTTGGATGTAACAAAAAACACAGCTTTAATATCCTAGAGTTGATATAAAAACAAACTCACCAATTTGCATGTAATCAAAAATACAGCTCTTACATATTTGAGTTGCTCTCAAAACCAACTCACAAATTTGAATGTAACAAAAAATACGGCTTTGACAGGTTTGGATTGCTATTACAATCAACTCACTAATTTAGATGTGAGCAAAAATACGGCTTTGACAGATTTGAGGTGCTATAATAACCAACTCAAATTCTCTACCCTGCCCAAAGGTACTTATACCACCTTCGCCTATGTCCCGCAAGACACTCTGCAAGGCGGCAGCGCGGGCTATAGTAGAATAATAGATTTAAGCAGCGAAAACAATATTGCAGGCAATGTATCTACCTATAGCTGGTACGATGGCGCAAGCGAAATAATGGCTAATAAATATGTGAACACCAACGGAAAATTCCTCTTTACCGACGGCACCTATATAAACAAAACCCTTATCTGCAAAATCACCAATGCCAAGTTTCCCTCTTTAACACTCATATATAAAGTAAAACTGATACCCGAAGAATACCATACCGCCGACAAAACCGCTTTACGTAATTTCTTGATTCAAAATTCTGCCGATACACTTAAAACCAATGGCGAAAAGTTGAATTTGGGACCCGCAGAATTGGAAATATTAAAAACCGCTGCCGACTGGAAAACCAACGAAAGCTGGGTAAGCAAAGTAGCAGCTCTTGAATGGAACACCGAAATACCAAAAAAAATAACCCTCATGTTCTGGAACAATAGAAATTTTGCCGGCAACTTAGATGTAAGCGGCTGCGACAGTTTAAAAAGACTTAGCTGCTTTAGCAACCAACTCACGAATTTGGATATATCGAAAAATATTGCTTTAACAGGGTTATATTGTAACAGTAATCAACTTACTAATTTGGATGTAAGCAAAAATACCGCATTGACAGATTTAGAATGTATCGATAACAAACTTACAAATTTGGATGTAACAAAAAATACAGCTTTGAAAAGATTACATTGTAGTAATAACCAACTTAAGTTCTCTACCCTGCCCAAAGGGACTTATACCACCTTCATCTATGCCCCGCAAGACACTTTGCAAGGCAGCAGCATTAAAATCGGCAGCGAAATAGACCTGAGCAGCGAATACAGCATTGCAAGCAATATAACCACATACAAATGGTTCGATGGCGACACCGAAATCCCTGCCGCCGAATACACCGCTGCAAACGGAAAATTCACTTTTTCCAATGCAAGTTTTTTAAATAAAACACTTACCTGCCAAATGACCAATGCCACGTTTCCGGATTTTGATACCAAACCCTTAATATACCAAGTAAAAATAACCGATGGCACCGGCATAGCCGAAACCGGCAATAGTGAAATACAGTTGGCAATTTATCCCAACCCAACCACAGGCGAACTGAAAATTGTAACCCACAACCCACTAAAGGGGGCTAATGAGTTGGGAAAGTCCCCTTTAGGGGATTTAGGGGTACAGCTTTTCGACCTCACCGGAAAACAAGTTTTTGAAACCCGCAAAACCGAATTTAATATAGGTCATTTACCCAACGGGCTTTATCTATTAAAAGCAACTACAGATAAAGGCGTTGTGAACAGGAAAATAGTAAAAGAATGATGAACGAGGAACTATGAACTATGAATGATGAATCCGTCATTGCGAGTAAAAATAAATTGGTTCAAGCAAAAGGAAATGGCGAATTAAAGCAAGGATTGGCCTAATAAAAAATGAGTTAAGAAAAAACGGACTTTGCAGCGTTAAAAACAAAAAACAAGCGATGAAGTTTATTAGAAACACAGAAGATTGTAAGTACCTGATGCTACATTGGAACAAGTAGATTCAACCTTTTTTTGTTTAGCGTAAAAGGAAGTTTTTTTAGCAATTTTTTATTCAGCCTTGACTTTTTGTTACTTTTGGGTCAAGCCAACCGAAGCGATAGCGAAGCTCGCGAATACCGCTGAAAAAAAAGAAATATATGAGCAAAAGTAAAAGAAAAATAAATATTACAAATCAATAGATTACATGTTTTCGTCATTGGTAGGACGAGGAACGAGGACGAAGCAATCTGCGGATTACTTCTGTATAAAAGCAAGAGTTTCACTCGCCGCAAAACCCTCGCTAAAAAAAACTTTGTGCCTTTGTGGAATTCAAATAACCAAATCAACAAATAACCAAATAAATAAACGTATGAAAACAAAAACTACCTTTTTAGCAATTCTCGCTTTTGCATTTTTAGCATTAACCGCAAAAGCACAGTATCACGAAGACGACAAAGCCGCATTGCGGAATTTTTTGAAACGGCCTTCCGCTGAGGCAGGAAAAATGAATGGCGAACAAGTAGGTTTATCCGCCGCTACGATAAACATGAACGGTTGGCTCATGAACGACACATGGCTTACCGCCCTGCAAGGCGTTACATGGAACACCGAAAGCCCCAAGCGGATTATAAAGATTAACTGGACCGATAAAAAACTTGCCGATACTTTGAACTTAGGCAGATGTACAAGTTTGACCGAACTAAGGTGTGCTGAAAACAAAATTACCAATTTGGATGTAACAAAAAATACGGCTTTGACACATTTGATTTACTATTTAAACCAACTCACTAATTTGGATGTAACAAAAAATACCGCTTTGATATACTTGGATGGTTGTAACAACTCACTCACCGGTTTAGATGTAACAAAAAATACAGCCTTGATAACTTTGGGTTGTAGTGATAACCAACTCACTAATTTGGATGTAAGCAAAAATACGGCTTTGATAGTTTTGGTTTGCTATAATAATCAGCTCACTAATTTGGATGTAACAAAAAATACCGCTTTGACACTTTTGAGTTGCTCTCAAAACCAACTCACTAATTTGGATGTATCGAAAAATATCGCTTTAAGAGAATTACATTGCTACGCAAACCAACTCACTAATTTGGATGTAAGCAAAAATACAGCTCTTACATCTTTGTATTGCAATAACAACCAACTCACTAATTTGGATATAACAAAAAATACCGCTTTGACGAAATTAAATTGTAGCGATAACAAACTTACAAATTTAGATGTGTCAAAAAATACAGCTTTAGAAAATTTGGAATGTTATTATAACCAACTCAAATTTTCTACCTTGCCACAAGGAAGTTATGGTTACGACTATTCACCGCAAAACACCATTAAAGGCGGCAACATTAAAATCGGCAGCGAAATAGACCTTAGCAGCGAATACACCATTGCAGGCAATACAACAACCTACCAATGGTTCGATGGCGCCACCGAAACCCCTGCCGCCGAATACACCGCTGCAAACGGAAAATTCACTTTTTCCAATCCAAGTTTTTTAAATAAAACCCTCACTTGCCAAATGACCAATGCCACGTTTCCTCTTTTAACACTGGTATACGAAGCTACCCTAACCAACGAAACCGGCATAGCCGAAACCGGAAATGGTGAAATACAGTTGGCAATTTATCCCAACCCCACAAAAGGTGAAGTAAAAATTGTAACCCCCAACCCCCTAAAGGGGGCTAATGAGTTGGGAAAGTCCCCTTTAGGGGATTTAGGGGTACAGCTTTTCGACCTCACAGGGAAACAAGTTTTTGAAACCCGCAAAACCGAATTTAATATAGGTCATTTACCCAACGGGCTTTACTTATTAAAAGCTGTTACCGATAAAGGCATTGTAAACAGGAAAATAATTAAAAACTAAGCGGGCTGAAATCGATAATTTCAGCTTTTGGCTCGACAAACAATTCAGCATTTCTTTTACAACCATTATATAGATTTCTTTTATCAACGAAAATTTAATCGTAAATTTGTAGCAGCACAAAAGAAAAACTATATTATCAATTAAAATTTTAATAAAAATGAGCACTGCAAAAGCGTATATCGAAGAAAACAAAGATCGTTTTTTGGAAGAATTGTTCGGTTTAATCCGCATTCCTTCTATCAGTTCAAAAAATGAACACAAAGGCGACATGGTGAAAGCTGCCGAATATTGGAAAAAATCTATTTTGGAAGCCGGCGCAACCAAAGCCGAAGTAATGCCTACGGCAGGAAATCCTGTGGTATATGGCGAAAAAATCATTGACCCTACCCTCCCCACTGTTTTGGTTTATGGACATTACGATGTAATGCCTGCTGAGCCTTTTGAATTGTGGGTTTCAAAACCTTTTGAACCTGAAGTGCGTGATGGCAAAATTTATGCTCGTGGCGCTAACGACGATAAAGGACAGGCTTTTATGCACGCCAAAGCCTTTGAATTGATGGTTAAAACCAATACTCTTCCTTGCAACGTTAAATTTATGATTGAAGGTGAAGAGGAAATCGGTTCGCCAAGTTTATACGATTTTTGCGAAAAACACAAAGAACTTTTGAAATCAGATATTATTTTAGTTTCCGACACCAGCATGATTGCCACCGACATTCCTTCTATTACCACCGGTTTAAGAGGTTTAAGCTATGTTGAAGTGGAAGTTACAGGGCCAAACAAAGATTTGCATTCAGGGCTTTATGGTGGAGCCGTGGCAAATCCTATAAACATTTTATGCCAAATGATTGCTTCCATGACCGACGAAAACAATCATATAATAATCCCCGGATTTTATGACGATGTTTTGGAAATCAGCGCCGAAGAAAGAGCAGCCATGGCCAAAGCGCCTTTCAGCCTCGAAGAATACAAGCAAGCTTTGGATATCGACGATGTTCATGGTGAAAAAGGATTCAGCACATTGGAACGCACAGGCATACGCCCTTCGTTCGATTTAAACGGCATTTGGGGTGGCTATACCGGCGAAGGCGCCAAAACCATTATTCCTTCAAAAGCCTATGCAAAAATATCCATGCGTTTGGTTCCCAACCAAAATTTTGAAAAAATAAGCCAATTGTTCAAAACACATTTTGAATCCATTGCGCCTAAGTGTGTAAAAGTGAATGTAACCATCCACCATGGCGGACAATCTTATGTTTCGCCTTTGAATTTGGTAGGCTACAAAGCAGCAGAAAAAGCTTATGAAGCCACCTATGGAAAAACACCTATCCCAACACGCAGTGGCGGTAGTATTCCCATTATTTCAGGCTTTGAACGTATTTTAGGAACAAAATCTATTTTGATGGGATTTGGTTTGGAATCGGATGCCATTCACTCGCCCAACGAAAATTACCGTTTAGACCATTTCTATAAAGGTATTGAAACCATTACTCATTTCTACAAAAACTATGTGGAAATAATGAAACAAAAGTAAGAAATCCTGAATTTTAAACCTTAAAAAAGGGAACCACTAAGTTTATCCAGATATCTTGTCCAACAAACTTAGTGGTTTTATGATAATTACACAAAAATAGTTTTAGTATGTGTAAAGTAGCATTGTATTGATTTTTCTTAAAACAGCTACCATCTTCTCATTTATCGTAGTAAATGAGAAGATGGTAACAAAATTAGTTCATAAAATCAAGGAATAGTTATTTTTCTTTACCTTTGCATTCGTTTTTAAAGTATTCTAAAATATAAAACAATAAAGATCATGTCAGAAGAGACACAATACACAAACGAAAATCAAACTATTGAAGCACCAAAATCTTGCCACTCAAAAAAAGGCCATCACCATAAAATGGGCGCCATTTTCTGTGGATTAAATATCTTAATGCTTATCGGATTAGTTGTATTATATATTTTATTTTTCCGGTCAAACAATGTTTGTTCAAACAAAACAACTATTACGGCTACAGAGCAAAAAGCTGCTGTTAAAAAACCGGACAACATAACTTTTGCGTATATCAATACAGATACAATTATTGCTCAATATCAATATGCCAAAGACCTTGAAAAGGAATTGCTTGATTATAAAAATTCAATGGAAAAAAACTACACCAACAAAGTTAATTCCTTGCAAAAAGATGTAGCTGAATATTTGAAAGTTGGTGCTACTTTGACTTTGTCCGAACAAAAGAAACGTGAAGAATCATTCAAACAACGCGAAGCAGAAATAGGACAAATGCAACAACGAATGATGATGGACATTCAACAAAAACAAATAACGGAAAATACCAAACTTTTGAATGCCATCTTCGCTTTCATTAAAGACTACAACCTGAAACACAACAACTACACTTTCATTATGAAAAAATCTTTCACTGAAAGCCCTTTGTTGTATGCTCACGAAGGATTTGACATTACCAAAGAAATCATTGACGGTCTAAACGCCGAATACAAAGAAGTGAAGGGTAAATAATTCTCATAAATTATGGCAGAATTTAAAAATCTTTCAATTCTTTTTCTCAATATAGAAATGTAAAGAATATTAAGATAGGATACAAAGTTAAACTAAAATGCCTATAGAAACAAAAACAAAAAACATTTGTTTAGTAATAGCATAGTTTAAACAAAAAGCGTATTTTTGCAGCATAATATTTTGTATTAAAATTTAAAAAAATAAAAGTCATGGCATTAGAAATCAACGAAAGTAACTTTGAAGAATTGGTTGTAAACTCTGACAAACCTGTTCTTTTGGATTTTTGGGCAACTTGGTGCGGCCCTTGCAGAACAATTGCACCAATTATAGATGAATTATATTCCGAATACGAAGGAAAAGCCATAATTGGAAAAGTAGATGTGGACAGCAACTCTGCTATTACAGCCAAATATGGTATTCGTAATATCCCTACTCTTATTTTCATCAAAGGCGGACAAGCTGTAGATAAATTGGTAGGCGCTGCTCAAAAATCAGCTATCAAAGAAAAATTAGACGCAATTCTATAAAAGAAAGCGATTTTTTAATTCTGTAGCTGTCTATATCGTTGAACAATATAGGCAGCTTTTTGTTTTTTTACTATGTTTGATATTCAACATTTAGAGCAATATAAATCATTGGAAATCTTGGCGAAACAAGTCGTTGAGGGATTTATTACCGGCTTGCACAAAAGCCCTTTTCATGGATTTTCAGTAGAATTTGCCGAACACAAACTTTATAATCAAGGGGAAAACACCAAAAATATAGACTGGAAACTTTTTGGAAGAACCGACAAACTATTTTCCAAACGTTTTGAGGAAGAAACCAATTTAAGATGTCATCTTTTAATTGATGTATCTTCTTCAATGAATTTCCCTAATGGTTCGAAAAGCCTTTCCAAACTTAATTTTTCGATTTATGCCGCTGCTGTTCTTATTGAACTGCTAAAGAAACAACGGGATGCTTTTTCGCTTACTTTTTTTTCCGACGATATTGAATATCAATCACAAGTAAAGTCGAGTACGTTACACAAGATGCATCTTTTTTCGGAAATGGAACAACTGTTGAAAAAAGAAAAAGACTTAACACAAAAAAAATCGGATATTTCCTCTGTTTTACATTATATTGCAGAACAAATACATCAACGGTCTTTGGTTGTTATTTTTAGCGATGCTTTGGGTTCAAATGCTTCTAACGAAAAGGTTTTAGCTGCATTACAACATTTACGCCATTGTAAGCATGAAGTCTTATTTTTTCATGTTTTTGACAAATCCAAAGAAGTTGATTTTGAATATCCGTCGCGTCCATATTATTTTATAGACAAAGAAACCGGCGAAAAAATAAAGCTTCAACCCGAGGAAATTAAAGAACAATATCATCAAGCAATTGTAGAAAAAAACAGAGAATTGAAGAATTTTTGTACAAATTTACGTATTGATTATATAGAAGCTAATATCAATGAAGGATTTGATACTATTTTAAAAACTTTTTTATTAAAAAGGAAAAAGTTATATTGATTGCAAAAAATATCATCAAAAAGTCAATATTTTTGTGATATTACTAAAAATGAACGACAATTTGCACCGGCTTTTTAATAATATTTTGTATATTTGCAAATTAAATCCGAATAAATAAAATAAACTGTTGAATTAAAACAAAAATCAATGAAATCAACATTCCGCAATGTATTGTTTTTATGCGCTGTTACTGCCATTGCAGTTTCTTGCGGCAGCATATCATCTATGCAAAAAAATCATAATACAGTACGCTATCAACCCTCACCAAATCCTTTGGAAACCAAAGGGCAAAAAATAGTCGTTAATATTAACGAAGCTGTCCCCGCAAAATATTTCAGAAAAGATGCTGTAGTTATGCTTCAACCTGTTTTTCAGTATGAAGGAGGCTATGTGGATTTAAAACCTATGATTCTGAAAGGCGAAAAAGTAGAAGGTGAAGGTACTGTTATCAACTATAAAGATGGCGGTCGTATTACTTACACAGATATCATTGATTATAAACCTGGTATGGAAACAGGAAAAGTTTTCTTGAATCCTGTAGCTTACAAAGCTAAAAAAGTAAATACCGCAGACAAAAACAGAGAAGATGCTTTGAAAAACAATAAAGGCGCTATCAGTTTAGGTGCTGTAAAAGTTGCAGAAGGTATAAACACAACTTCTGAGAGAGTTTCTACAAAAGGAAATATTTCCATTGCATCGCATAATTATGTAAAACAAGTTGCAAAACCGGAAACGGCTACAATCTTTTTCCCTGTAAATATGTCGAATTTAGATTGGAATTTCAGCATTAATAAAGAAAAAGATTCCAAAAATCAAAACGATATGTTAATTGCTGCTGTAGCTGAAAAAGGACTTCCTAAAGAAGTTGTTATCAACGGTTGGGCTTCACCTGAGGGAGAAGAATCTTTCAACGTTGGACTTTCTAAAAGACGTGCCGAAACCACAGTAAATGTCATCAACGCAGCTATAGACAAAGGGTTGGAACAAAAAGCCGAAAAATTAGGTATCGCTAAAAACGATATTAAAAAATATATTGCTGATGCTAAAAAAGACCTTGTAATTTCTTCAAATGCTTTGGGTGAAGACTGGGATAATTTTGTTACCTATGTTGAAGCTTCAAATATTAAAGAAAAGAACACCATTGTAAATGTTGTAAAATCTCAACCAGACAAAGTAAAAAGAGAACAAGAAATCAGAAATATGTCTTTTGTTTTCAAAGAACTTGCCACAAATGTTTTGCCTTATTTGCGTAGAGGTTTAATTGAATTCCACTATACAGCTGCTCAAAAATCAGATCAAGAAATTGGAAAATTGGCTGCTTTGACTCCAGAAAAACTTACTTTTGACGAGTTGATGTATGCTGCATATTTGAACCACAATAATGCAACTAAAATTAAATTATACAAATATGCTACCGAAAACTTCGGTTCAGAGTGGACTGCTTGGAACAATGCCGGCGCAGTTTCTTTAGATCTTCAAAACTATACCGAAGCTCAACGTTATTTGACAGTTGCACAAAAATTAGCTCCTGAAAATCCAACTGTATTGAATAACCTAGGACTATTAGCTATTGCAACTCAAGATTTTGACATGGCATCAAACTATTTCAATCAAGCTAAAGAAAAAGGTAGCAAAGAAGCTAGTACAAACTTATCGTTGTTGACTTTGATTGGTGGCGATTATGAAAAAGCTACTGAAGAATTGGCTTCTCGTCCTTGTTCTTACAACTTGGCTTTTGCTCAATTGATGTCAGGAAGTACAGGAAATGCCATTAAAACTTTAGATTGCTGTATTGACCAAACCGCAGAAGTTTATTATCTTCGTGCTGTTGCTTATGCTCGTTTAGATGATGCTGCCGGAGTTCTTGAAAATTTAAAATCTGCTTGCGAAATGGAACCTGCTTACAAAGCAACCGCTCAAAAAGATGTTGAATTTAAAAGATTTTGGAATAATATTGAATTCCAAACTATTGTAACCAAATAAATTGGGGTAAAAAGTTAAAAAAGGTTGCCAAATGGCAACCTTTTTTTGTATAAACAAATACCTAAAAAGCCTCATTTTTTTCTTTCTATTTAGTTATTTGCAACTCTACTTTATAATAAGTACTTTTGTTTTGTTTGCTTTCATAAATCATATAATGTAAATTATTCTTTTTCATGCAAAAACGACTTTTCTTGTTAGACGGAATGGCATTGGTTTACCGTTCTTTTTACGCCTTAAATAAAAATCCGAGAATCAATTCCAAAGGACTAAATACTTCGGCTATCTTGGGCTTTTCCAATACTGTTTGCGATTTAATAAAAAACCAAAAACCCACTCATATTGCTTGTGCTTTCGACACACAAAAGCCTACTTTCAGGCATGAGAAATTTGAAGCATACAAGGCCCACAGAGACGCCATGCCCGAAGAAATCTGCCATTCTTTACCTTATATTTTCCGTTTTTTAGATGCTATGCGCATCCCCATTCTTCGGCAAGAAGGATTTGAAGCCGACGATATTATAGGCACTCTTTCAAAAGAAGCTGAAAAATCAGGATTTACCGTTTTTATGGTAACGCCCGACAAAGATTTCGGACAATTGGTAAGTGAA
>JAVBMO010000123.1:0-3362 GCA_031552355.1 Bacteroidales bacterium
AAGAAATACATTTTCAAACCCTCCTGCAGCCGTTTTTTCAAAACTTACCGACAATTTCCCGCCCAAAGTTTCAATTTCCACTGTATTCAAATCCGGCTTAAACAAAGAAAATGTCAATGCCGAAGCCGTTACTCCCGTTCCACAGGAATAAGTTTCATCTTCAACACCACGTTCATAAGTTCTTACAAAAAGTTTATTTCCAACAGGTTCCACAAAATTCACATTGGTTCCATTTTGAGAAACATAATCCGGCGAATAACGGATTTCCTTTCCCTTCCCAAAAACATCAAATTCTTTCAGATTTTCAACGTATTGCACATGGTGAGGCGAACCTGTATTTAGAAAAAATGTAGTTTCATTTATCCTTTTAATTTCTGCAACATCCTGCATTTCCAAGCAGACAATCAACTGATTTTCAGATTGCGAAAAAATAGTTGCCGTATGCTCTCCATCCGAAGCAATGAAGTGTGCCGAATTTTCTATAATCCCCAATTCTTTAGCAAAAGCCACTATACAACGTCCCCCATTGCCACACATGCTTCCCAATTTTCCATCAGAATTGTAGTAGCGCATTTCAAAATCAAAATCGGAATGCATTTGCAATAACATCAAACCATCGGCGCCAACGCCAAACCTGCGGTGACAAATTTTTGCAATCTCTTCCTGCTTCAGATTCCATAACAACTCCCTGTTATCGACCAAAACAAAATTGTTTCCGGCACCTTGATATTTATAAAATGGTAATTTCATAAATTCCTATTTATTTTTCAGTTTTATCGGCCTAAAGTCGTCAGACAATTCCAAAACAAGATTATTTTCTTTATATTTAAGGCGAATTTTCCCCTCTTCTATAAATTCAAAAGAAGCTTTTTCGGGTTGTTTAACTCCAAAAAGCACCAATTTACTGCGATTCATTTGATAACCGGTATAATGGATGGGCGAAATCCAGAATTCCACTGTCAATTTTGTAATTTCCGGCGTTTTATCATTGATTAACAATGAATCCACTTGATTGGAAGTTTTAACCGGCAATTCAATATTCAACACTTTTAACAATTCATCTTTTGCCACTTCGGTATTTTCTTCCGTAAAATAAGCCGGATTGGTTTGCAGAGAATCAATTTCCACAGGATCATTTACTGAATGTGTTTCGGTTTCTTTTGTTTCTGAACTTGTTAAAGCCGACTTTTCCTCCTTATTTCCAGAATATTTTGAATTATTTACAGACTCTTTTTCAAGATATTTGTTGCCCGAATAGAGCGCTTGTATGGCTTCTACTTCCCGAAGGTGGTAAATGTACATTCCTACAGCACCAAGGAAAAGGCCTATAATAAAAAACAACAAATACAAAAATTTTTGCTTTCTCATCTTAATTAGTTGGGGGTTGTTTGGGTTTTGAAGAAACTTTGAAAACAACTGTATTTTACATAATTTCAAACTTTTAACAGCTAAAAATCAATATCTAAATCCAATTCTGCTCTCAAGACTTTTAATTCAGGATTTTTTTCGCTCATGGCTAAAAAAATCTCGCGTGGGATGTATGGTTTTCTTTCCTTTTTCTCTGAATCTACATCAATGGAAATCCGAAAAGATTCTATATTGGTCTTTTGTTTAATATAATCAATAATGTCCTTTTTTACCTTTTCAATTTCATCTTCCAACAAACTGTTTATCACCTGAACTTGGGCTATTTTACCATCTTTCAGAGTAACTTTTGCCTGTTTCATAGCAAATTCCAGTCCCTTATTCTCTTCAGGAAGAAATTTGGCAAAATCATTCCAATGCATATCCAATTCCTCTTGGGTAATACTCTGTCTGGTATTAGCAGTGGTCAGATTTTTTTTTTCTCCGGCTTGTGGGTCGGAAATTTTATTGATGGAAATAGTTGATGACGAAGGTAATTTTATTCCTACCTGTGGGCTACTATTGGGCGCCGGCGTATTTTCCGATGCAGCCGGCGCCGGATTCTGTGGCATTGAAACCGGAGCTTCTTTTACTGGCTGTGGAATAGGTGCTGAAGTCGCTGCCGGTTTTTCTACCGGAGGATTTTGCGGCATTGTTTGCTGAGGCGCTGGCGGAGTAATTTGCGCAGGTGTGGGAACAGGTGTTGAAACGGCTACGTGCAAAGGCTTGTTTTGCAACGAAGCCATTTTCATTAAAGCAATTTCTATTTTCAATCTTTTGTTGTTGGCGTCTTTGTATTGCAAATCGCATTCATCGGCAATTTTCAAAGCTTCGAGCAAAAACATTACAGAACAATTCGACGATTGTTCGCCATAGCGCGCCCTCACATTGTCCGTAACTTCTAACAGCCTGTGGGTCGAAGGGTCTTTGCAAACCAACAAATTTCTGAAATGCGAAGAAATTCCACTGATGAAATGCTGGCCTTCAAAACCTTTATCTAAAATTTCTTGAAAAAACAGCAAGCATGCAGGTATATTAGAAGCCAAAATGGCATCGGTAATCTTAAAATAATACTCATAATCAAGTACATTCAGATTTTCGATAATATTGGCATACGACAGATTTCCTGCCGTAAAACTTACCAACTGGTCGAACATGGAAAGCGCGTCGCGCAAACCTCCGTCCGACTTTTGGGCAATCACATGCAAGGCATCTTCCTCGAAACTTACGCCTTCGGAATTGGCCACATATTTCAAATGGTTGGTAATATCTTCCGTTTGAATTCTTCGGAAATCGAAAATCTGACAACGCGAAAGAATCGTTGGGATAATCTTATGTTTTTCGGTTGTCGCCAATATAAACTTGGCATAGGGCGGCGGTTCTTCCAGGGTTTTCAAAAACGCATTGAAAGCCGAACCCGACAACATGTGCACCTCGTCAATGATATAAACTTTGTAATCGTTTCCTTGTGGCGGAATGCGCACTTGGTCAATCAATTTGCGGATATCATCGACACCGCTGTTTGAAGCAGCATCTAATTCAAAAATATTGAATGAAGTAGATTCATTGAAAGACTGGCACGATTCACATTCGTTGCAGGCTTCCATCTCAGCAGTGGGTTGTTTGCAGTTAATGGTTTTAGCAAAAATACGGGCACAGGAAGTTTTTCCTACGCCACGCGGCCCACAAAACAAAAACGATTGCGCCAACTGGTGACTTTTGATGGCATTTTGTAAAGTCGTGGTAATATGTGACTGTCCCACCACCGATTGAAAGGTGGCCGGACGATATTTCCTTGCCGATACTACAAAATTATCCATACTTTTCTCTCTTAAATCAGGCTTCAAAATTACATCTTTTTTGTGTATCCAAAGCCTATTGTTGAAAAATAATAATCAGGAAATGTTAAAGGAATTTCATATAGAACTAACAGGCTTTTAAAACCTGTTAATTCTTCT
>JAVBMO010000152.1:0-7896 GCA_031552355.1 Bacteroidales bacterium
GCAATATTTCTACGACCGTATTGAGTCATATTATTGTAAAGTTCTTCGTCGGCTTCTTTAATGCGCATAACCAGCGGATTTTTTTCTTCGCGTTTGGCATTGTAAATAGGGAAAGGGCCTCTTTCTTTTGCCATATCCACAGAAGATTCGTAGGCAGCCAAAGTCAAATGCTTGTGAACTTCTACGGAAAAATCGGTAGCTTTTTCGCTTCCATATTGCAAGCCTAACGCAGCCAACATATCGCCTTCGGCTGTAATGCCAAAGCCTGTTCTACGCCCTTCCAAGCATTTGGCTTTAATTTTCAACCAAAGTTCTTTTTCAACACATTTTATATCGTCGCTTTCTGGGTCAGAATCTATCTTTGTTAAAATTTTATCCACCTTTTCCAATTCCAAATCAATAAGATCGTCCATTAAACGTTGGCCTTTTTTAACATGGTCTTTGAACAAGTCAAAATCAAATTCGGCCTTGGAAGTGAATGGATTTTTTACGTAACTGTATAAATTTACGGCTAATAAACGGCAGCTATCATAAGGGCATAAAGGAATTTCGCCGCAAGGGTTTGTCGAAACAGTTTTGAATCCGAAATCGGCATAACAATCCGGTACAGATTCTTTTATGATTGTATCCCAAAACAACACTCCCGGCTCTGCTGAATTCCATGCATTATGGATAATTTTATTCCACAATTCACGTGCATTAATTTCTTTTCTTGTTGTAGGATTTTGAGAATCAACAGGATATTGTTGCATGAAAGGTTTGTCTTCAACCACGCAACGCATAAATTCATCACTCAATTTTACGGAAACATTGGCGCCGGTAACTTTTCCTTCTTCCATTTTTGCGTCAATAAAACGTTCTGCATCAGGATGTTTTATTGAAATACTAAGCATTAATGCGCCTCTTCTTCCGCCTTGGGCTACTTCGCGTGTGGTATTTGAATAACGTTCCATAAAAGGGACAATACCTGTAGAAGTCAAAGCGCTGTTTTTTACAGGGCTTCCTGCCGGGCGAATATGGGACAAATCGTGCCCTACGCCGCCGCGACGTTTCATCAATTGAACCTGTTCTTCATCTACTTTCAAGATGCCGCCATAAGAATCTGAATTTCCGTTGTTTCCAATTACAAAACAGTTCGAAAGGGAAACTATCTGAAAGTCATTGCCAATACCGGCCATAGGGCTTCCTTGCGGAATGATATACTTGAATCCTTCGAGCAACGCAAAAATCTCATTTTCAGAAAGAGGATTTGCATATTTAGCCTCAATGCGGGCAAATTCTCTTGCCAAGCGACGATGCATATCATCGGGCGTAAGTTCAAGGATTTTTTCACCATCGCGCAATGCATATTTGTTCATCCATACATTGGCAGCCAAAGCATCGCCTTTAAAATAAGCGGTAGCTTTTTCTAATACATCAGATTCTTTTAATTCTTTTTTTGTCGACATTATTTTTTCCTCAATGATATTGTTGACGGGTTCTTCTTTAATTTCTACAGTGGTTTTTTCCGGCGCCATTCCCATGGCAATGTTTATATCCTCTTCAAAGCGTACATTTGCTCTGGAATTAATGATTTCCTGATAAGGATTTCCGGCAGGCGCCGTAGTATCTGTGGTTTTATTCACTATTTCTTCATCAAACAACGATAATAGATTCTGTTTCATGTTGTTTCTATTATTTTACACTTTAACTTAGAGGGTTTCATTTTGTTTCTTTAATTGCAATAGTTTGCAATAACAAAAAACATGCCGATATTTACTGCTTTGATTTGCAGATAAATATTGAAAAAATGGTTACTTTTTTATCTTTTGCGAAATTACAAACAGACAAGTGATTTTTTAATTTAAGTTATGAACAATTTTATTGAAATTCGATTTTTTTTGACATATAAAAATCTGATATACAGAATTATATTTGAAGTTGATAAAATTTCAATAATAAGAAAAGAACAAGAAAACTGATTTTATTTTTATTGAAAATCAAAAGAAAAACAAAGGTATGAAATTTTAGGTATATCTGTTTCTTGCAACTATATTTTTGTTGAATTCTTTGTTGGAAACTATTTTAGTATTTACAAAGAATGCTTATGAAAAAAACAGACCTTTGTACCGTTTTAATGCTGAATACTGTGGAAAACTATCCATCCAAATTATTTGAAAAGGCTGTAATGGAGTTGTCTAAATTGCCCGGAGTAGGGAAGAGAACGGCTTTGCGCTTTGCTTTGCACCTTTTAAAACAATCAGAAGAAGAAACTTTGTCGTTTGCCGGAAGTATCTCAGAGTTGCGGACTCAAATAAAATATTGCAAGGTTTGTCATTCCATTTCGGATAATGATTTGTGCGATATCTGCGCCACTCCGGTTAGAGACCACTCTATTATATGTGTAGTGGAAAATGTTCAAGATATTATGGCTTTGGAAAATACCCGCCAATATAAAGGTATATATCATGTTTTGGGTGGCGTTCTTTCGCCTATGGAAGGAGTGGGGATACACGATTTAAATATTGATACTCTTTTGGAACGTTTGAAAAATGAGGATGTGAAAGAAATTATTTTGGCCTTGCCTACAACTGTCGAGGGCGATACCACTTCATTTTTTCTTCATAAACAGTTGAAGCTATATAACATAACCATTTCCACCATTGCTCGAGGTATTGCTGTTGGCGATAATTTGGAATTTGCCGATGAAGTAACTTTGGGCCGTTCTATTTTGAATAGAATGCCTTTTGAGGGAATATATAGACATTCTTTATAAGAAAAAACCTCGCAAATAAACAAATGCGAGGCTTTTTAACGGGGATTTTAGACTAATATCCCAAAATTTTCAACATGGATTTGTGGCTTTGTTCTTTAGCGAAAAGCTTCGTAAAGTATTCGCCATTTTCATCCACATCAATTACAACATGTTTCGGGGAAGGTATTAGACAATGTTGGATGCCACCAAAGCCGGCCAAAGACTCTTGATAAGCTCCGGTATGAAAGAAGCCAATGTATAAGGGTTTTTCTTTGTCATGAACAGGTAAAAACACTGCATTGGCATGGGCCTCGGAACTGTAATAATCTTGACTGTCACAAGTTAATCCTCCCAAGAAAACGCGCCTGTATTCCTGTTCCCAATTGTTGATTGGTAATAAGATAAAACGTTGACGAATTCCCCATGTATCAGGCAACGTGGTAATGAAAGAACTGTCAATCATATACCATAACTCTCTGTCGTTTTGTTGTTTTTGGTCTATAACAGAGTAGAATGTGGCGCCACTTTCACCTACGGTAAATGATCCAAATTCAGTAAAAATATTAGGTTCTGGAGTTTCCCTTTGGGTACAAATGGATTTGATTTGTGCCAGAATCTCTTCGGCCATATATTCATGATCATAACTAAATGTCAAAGAATTTTTGATTGGGAAACCACCACCTATATTTAAAGAATCTAATTCAGGGCAAATCTTTTTTAAGTCACAATATACATTTACGCATTTCGAAAGTTCATTCCAGTAGTAAGCAGAGTCTTTGATTCCCGTATTGATAAAGAAATGAAGCATTTTAAATTCGAATTTTTTATTCGGTTTAATCTTTTCTTTATAAAAGGAAATGATATCGTTGTATCGAATGCCTAAACGTGAAGTATAGAAGTCGAACATGGGTTCTTCTTCCGAAGCAATGCGAAGTCCTATTTTTATTTTGGAATCAATTTCCTGATCAATCAAGTCTATTTCATTCTTGTTGTCAATAACAGGAACAATATTTTTGAATCCATCTTTTACCAACATGGCGATATTTTCGATGTATTGAGGGCGTTTAAAACCGTTACAAACCACGAAAATATCTTTGGTTAATTTTCCTTGGGTATATAGTTCTTGAATAAGGTTAATATCAAAAGCCGAGGAGGTTTCAAGATTTACTTCGTTTTTAAGAACCTCTTCCAAAACAAACGAAAAATGGGAGCTTTTGGTGCAATAGCAAAAGTTGTAGCTTCCTTTGTAATCTACCTTTGCCATAGCGACATTGAATAGTCGTTTTGAGCGATGAATCTGCTCGCTTATTTTAGGTAGATAAGTTATCTTTAAAGGAGTTCCGTATTGTTTCAATATTTCCATTAAAGGAATGTTATAGAAATGCAATTCATTGTCAATTACTTGAAATTCGTCTTGTGGGAATTCAAATGTTTGCTCAATAAGATCAATGTATTTATTTTTCATTTCATGGATTTAATTAAGTTACTTTGTTCTTTTTCGTTCAATCTAATTAAGTTAG
Organism: Bacteroidales bacterium; assembly: GCA_031552355.1. Taxonomy (GTDB): domain Bacteria; phylum Bacteroidota; class Bacteroidia; order Bacteroidales; family P3; genus JAVBMO01. The sequence goes on from JAVBMO010000152.1 coordinate 4,255, forward strand.
ATTTTATTTCTTTTACAAAAGTAGTTATTTTTCTTTTAGAGAAGAGATGTTTTGATGATTTTTTAGTGAAGAAGGTGGTAGTGTTTCTATAAAAACAGCATGATTCTTTATATAACGCCTAGGAAAATACAAAATATATAAAACAAATTCTATTTGATATAAAAATCAAACATTTTGCTGTTTTCGAGGAAACCTTCCAGCCGGTCGCCAATGGCGACACTTCCTACGCCGGAAGGAGTTCCAGTATAGATAAAATCACCGATTTTTAAAGTCATATATTGCGAAACATAGGCAATAAACTCATCCACCTTGAAAAGCATTTCGGAAGTACAGGCTTGCTGTACCTTTTCGCCATTTTTTAACAAATGAAAGTGCAAATTTTGGATAGGATTTGACAGCTTTTCCAATGGAACAAAAGGACTTAGCACCGCTGAACCGTCGAAACCTTTGGAAAGTGTCCACGGGAGAGATCTTTCTTTGGCTTTTTGTTGCAAATCGCGAGCGGTAAAATCAATACCCAAGGCCACTTCGGAATAGTATTTATGAGCAAACTTCTGTTGTATGTTTTTGCCCAAACGGTCAATTTTTACAACCAATTCCGTTTCGAATTGGATATTATTGGAAAAATCGGGATAAAAGAATGGCGTATTTTTCTGTAAAATGGCAGAATCCGGTTTCAGAAAGAAAAAAGGTTCTTCCGGAACTTTTTCATTCATTTCGCTTGCATGTTCTGCATAATTTCTACCGATACAAATAATCTTCATTAACTGTATTTTACCTTTAAACTATTTGTTAAAATCCCGTAGTTTGATGGCTGTAATTACCTTTTTGGTAGAAAGCGGAAAATCGGATTTCATCATCCAATCGTAGTAAGTCTGTTCTATTTTGAAAACTTCTGAAACAGCTTTTCCTTTGTGTTTCCCAAAGTTAAAAACTTCTTTTCCATTGCGGTCAAAAGCAATATGCCCCACCAAATCGACCCAATTGGAATTGAATGTAAAATCATGCAAAGCCTTTACATTATTTTGAATAGGAATACTTTTTTCCCCATCGCGGTCTTCATATTCAACGTTTTCGTAGCGATCCAATTGAGCCAGCAAAATTTCATAAGTGGCCACTGTATCGGCTTCGGCAGTATGGGCATTTACCAAATCTTTGCTGCAATAGAATTTGTAAGCGGCTTTTAATGTACGGGGTTCCATTTTGTGAAAAATATTTTGTACATCAATCAAACGCCTTGATTTTAAGTCAAAATCAATGCCGGAACGCAAAAACTCTTCCACCAGCAAAGGAATATCGAATTTGTTGGAGTTGTACCCGGCTAAATCGGCATTGCCAATAAAGTCGTTGAAAAAATGCGCCAAATCGGAAAATGCAGGTTCCAAAGCCACCATTTCATCTGTAATTCCATGAATAATGGACGATTCATAAGGAATGGGCATTTGCGGGTTGATACGTTTGGTAACGACTTCAGTTTGGTTGCTTACCAATACTTTGAACAAACAGATTTCCACAATACGGTCATTTCCAACATTGGTTCCTGTGGTCTCTAAGTCCAAAAATACTAAAGGTTTTGTAAGGTGAAGATGCATAAGATGTTCTTTTATTTGTTGTTCAGATTTTCTTTAAACCACTCTAAAAAAGCAGGAAAACGAAGCAAAGGTACAAATCCTTCTTCTTCGGGATTTTTAGGAAGTGCGCAAAGTTCCACATAGTCGATATATTGCGCTGCGTCGTATTCACCGACTTGGGCTTCCAAGGTCAGGTAAATTCCCAATTCCTGTTCTTCGTCGTTTGGACGGTAGTTGGGCAAAGCGATTGTCAAACCCAAAGATTCCGGAAACTCTTCATTTTCTAGAGTCAAATAATACATTTTGGCCGTTTCGAATTTTTCGCCATTGAAGTTTAGCACAATATCATCGCCTTCGGGCTGCCTGAATGGAATAAATTCCCACCAATCCAATTCGGGAGAAAGTTCCACCATTTGTTCCACACAGTCAAAAAGCGACAAATCACTGTCGGCCGAAAAAACAAACTTTCGCCCTGATTCTGATAATGTGCTTATTTCAAAGTTTAAACCTTCCGCACATTTGTCCAATTCCTGTTGAAGTTCGTCAAGCAATTGCTCCTGTTCCTTGGTTGACAGTTCATCCATGGTTAGCAATTCATCCTGTTTTTGAATAAACCAATCCCAAAATAGTTTTATTTTTTCTTGCATATCATTATTCTTTCTTAATTATTCTTTCAAAAAGGCTGTTCATTTCCAATTGACTCAACACAGAGTGCCACGGAGGCAATCTTAAATTAGGAATTATACAACCAGAGAACCACAGAGGTTTTTGCCTTCGGCAAATTTCAGACAGGATTCACATGTTTTTGGCTGTTTCATTTTCAATTTTCAACTTTCAATTTCCAATTTACTCGACACAGAGTGCCGCAGAGAAATTTTGAATTCAGAATTTTAAATTTTGAATTGAACATCCGGAGAACCACAGAGGATTTTGCCAAGGGCAAAATGAATCCTGTAAATCAAATTTCAGACAGGATTAACGCTATTAACAAGAAAGTAAAACCTGTAAATCTTGTTCATCCTGTCGGAGAAAGGTGTCGCACAGCGACAAACATTTTCAATTCTCCATTCAAAAAGGCTGTTTCATTTTCAATTCTCAACTTTCAATTCTCAATTTTAAAAAGGCTGTTCATTCTCAATTTTCCATTCTCAATTAAAGAAGTATATTTGCTTCACATTCAAGTTCTATTCCGTATTTTTCTTTTACCGATTTCAGAATGGCTTGCGCCAAATCCCAAATTTGCTGCCCTGTGGCATTGCCATGATTTACCAAAATAAGCGCCTGTTTTTCATAAACTCCGGCATCGCCTTGACGTTTCCCTTTCCATCCGGCCTGTTCAATCAACCATCCGGCAGATAATTTCACACCTTTTTCATCCTGAAAATAAACGATATCCGGATATTTGTTTTTCAATCGTTCAAATTCTGCTTGGAAAACAATCGGATTTTTAAAAAAACTGCCAACACTACCTATCATTTCTGGAAGTGGAAGTTTTTCTTTGCGAATGTCTGCCACAATTCCGCCTATATCCTGAATGGTCGGACGCATTATCTTTTTATATTCCAATTTTGTTTTTATACCATTGTAACAAACGTTCAATATAGGATTTCTCGATAATCGAAAAACTACCGAAGTAACAATGTATTGGTTTTTTAATTCGTTTTTAAATATACTTTGGCGATAGGCAAATTTGCATTCAGCGTTAGAAAATATCCGTTTTTTGCCTGTGGCAATTTCAACGGTTTCCACTTCTTCAATACTGTCTTTGCTTTCAGTGCCATAAGCACCCATATTTTGCACAGGACAAGCGCCTACGCTTCCCGGCACTGCCGAAAGATTTTCTAATCCTCCCCAATTCTTATTTAAACAATAGTTTACAAAATCACTCCAAACTTCTCCCGCTTGCACTCGTAGCCAAACTTCATCTTCAGTTTCTTTTACTATTTTTTTGCCCATTGTGGACATTTTCACAATCAAGCCATCGAAAAAGCTATTTACAAACAACAGGTTACTTCCGCCGCCAATAACCAAATAAGATTCCTTTTGCATTAAGCCGGAATTTAGTAGTGCC
>JAVBMO010000115.1:0-9917 GCA_031552355.1 Bacteroidales bacterium
AAAAATTTTTCGACTATATTTGTATGTTGCATATTTGTAAGTTGTTTTTATATTTACTTGAAAATCAAATATAAAATTACAACTTTTTATTCAAATATGCAACTCTTTTATCTTTTTTCTTACATCGAACTCAGGTTATAAGGTTCTTTCCTATGCATCAAAACTACTTGATGAAGAAAGAAGTTCATAAGAAGAAAGTTCTTCTTTATGAACGTTGCCATTTCTCCAACAATCGCAGGGTTTAGTCTTTTTACAGGAACAAAGCAAAATTGTGTCAGTATCTTTTGCTTCTTTTGGCTGTTCAACGCCTAATTCAAAATTCGTAATTCCCAATCCAAAGCCTCTGCCAAAATGTCACTTCCACCTGTCAAATTTCCATAAAAAAGGAAGAAAAATCCCTTGGCACAAAATTTGACAAGTTGCGCATGTAATAATTTTAAAATAATGTTTAACCTATAAAAAGTATAAGAAATGACAAAAGTAAGTATCAAACCATTGGCAGACAGAGTTCTTGTTGAACCTGCCGAAGCAGAACAAAAAACAGCAGCCGGTATTATCATCCCCGACACAGCCAAAGAAAAACCCCAACAAGGTATAGTTGTAGCTGTGGGTGCAGGCAAAAAAGACGAGCCTATGACCGTAAAAGAAGGCGACAAAGTGCTTTATGGAAAATATTCCGGAACGGAAATTACGCACAATGGCAAAACTTATTTAATTATGCGTGAAAGCGACATTTTCGCAATCATTTAATTCAAAACAAAAGATTATTCAACTTTAAACAATAAAGAAAAATGGCAAAAGAAATCATTTTCGATACCGAAGCCCGCGAACAACTTCGCAAAGGCGTTGATGCATTGGCAAATGCAGTGAAAGTAACTTTAGGACCCAAAGGCCGCAATGTTATTATTGACAAGAAATTCGGCGCACCCCATATCACCAAAGACGGTGTTTCTGTGGCTAAAGAAATAGAATTGCCCAACACCACCGAAAACATGGGCGCTCAATTGGTGAAAGAAGTAGCTTCAAAAACTGCCGACCAAGCCGGCGACGGTACCACCACAGCTACTGTATTGGCTCAAGCCATTGTAAACACAGGTTTGAAAAACGTTACCGCAGGCGCCAATCCGATGGATTTGAAACGCGGTATCGACAAAGCCGTTGCTGCGGTGATTGCGGACTTGAAAAAACAATCAAAAGTAATTGGCGACGACATTCAAAAAATTGAACAAGTGGCCACTGTTTCGGCAAACAACGATAGCTTTATCGGAAAAATGATTGCCGAAGCCATGAGCAAAGTAAAAAAAGAAGGCGTTATCACTATTGAAGAAGCCAAAGGTATTGAAACTACCGTAAAAGTGGTTGAAGGTATGCAATTCGACAGAGGATACATCTCTCCTTACTTCGTAACCGACACCGAAAAAATGGAAGCCGTTTACGAAAATCCTTTTATCTTGATTTACGACAAGAAAATTTCTTCCATGAAAGATTTCTTGCCTGTGTTGGAAAAAGTAGTTCAAACCGGACGCCCACTGTTGATTATTTCTGAAGATGTTGAAAGCGAAGCTTTGGCAACTTTGGTAGTAAACCGTTTGCGTGCCGCTTTGAAAATTGTAGCTGTAAAAGCTCCCGGATTCGGCGATCGCAGAAAAGAAATGTTGGAAGACATTGCCATTTTGACCGGTGGTACTGTAATTTCTGAAGAAAAAGGCTTCAAATTGGAAGATACCGATTTGTCAATGTTAGGCCAAGCTGAAAAAATCAGCATCGACAAAGAAAACACCACAATTGTTAGCGGAAAAGGCGAAAAATCGTTGATTGAATCAAGAATCAGCCAAATTAAAGCCCAAATCGAAAAAACTACTTCTGACTATGACCGCGAAAAATTACAAGAACGTTTGGCAAAATTGGCCGGTGGTGTTGCTGTAATCTATGTTGGTGCAGCTTCTGAAGTGGAAATGAAAGAAAAGAAAGACCGCTTCGATGATGCTTTGCATGCAACACGTGCTGCTATCGAAGAAGGAATTATTCCCGGAGGTGGAGTGGCTTATATCAGAGCAGAACAAGCTTTGGCTGCCGTTAAAGCTGAAAACGATGACGAAGAAATTGGTATAAACATCATTCGTCGCTCTTTGGAAGAACCATTGCGTCAAATTGTTGCCAATGCAGGTTTGGAAGGTTCCGTAATTGTTCAGAAAGTGAAAGAAGGTAAAAACGATTATGGTTTCAATGCCCGCACCGAAACTTACGAAAATCTTTTCGAAAGCGGCGTAATTGACCCAACGAAAGTAACCCGTATCGCTTTGGAAAATGCAGCTTCCATTGCTTCCATGTTGTTGACCACAGAATGTGTGTTGGCCGACATTAAAGAAGAAACTCCCGCAATGCCGATGGGTGGCGGAATGCCCAGTGGTATGGGTGGAATGTATTAATAGAATTATTTCTATTGAAAACAAAACGGTCGCTGAGAGAAATTTCAGCGACCGTTTTTGTTTTCGAAAAATTATTATTTCGAAACCGGACTTATTTTTTATCTTTGCGAAGGAGAAAATTTCTAAAAATTTTGTCTCTTATGTAAATGGTCAAATTAAAAACAAAGAAATAAAATGAAAAGACAATCATTTTTTATTGTAGGTTTATTAAGTGCTGTCATAGCATTATCTTCTTGTGGCGGATCTAAAACCAAACCGGAATTTTCATCTTCTTCTAATGAAGGAACTTTCGATGCTGCTGCAAATTTTCAAAAAAGTGGTTTACAAGGAAATGTAATATCTGTAAGACAACGCGTTTATTGGGCTTTAGAAAAGTTTGGCCGCATGGAAAAAGGCAAACTTCAAAATATGCCTTATGAGGATTTTTTGAAAGTTTATAATGAATATGGATTGTTGGTGGAAGAAACCCATTTCGACGCAAAGGATTCCATCGTAAGCCGCCAAGTGAATACTTACGACAAAACCCAATTGAAAAAGGAAGAATTTTTCAATACCAAAAAATGTACAGCAATTATAGAATACAGTTATGAAGGCAATCTATTGAAACAAAAAGATATTCAGGACGGAGATGGAAAATTGAAAGAACGCTATATCTATAGTTACTATGAAGGAACAAAACTTGTGCAGGATGAAGACAAATACAATTCGGCTGGAAAACTTGTACAAAAAATCGTTCATGTGTATGATGGCGAGCAAATATCTGAAAAGCAATATTACACAGGATCGGGTTATCCATTCAAAAAAGAATACTATGCTTACAGTGCAGATGAAAGAACAAATATTTCAACCATAAGCTATTATAAATATGAAAACAAAGAAGAAGTTTATGATGGTAAAACAGAATATTCCGATTACAATTCCTTTGGCAAATACAAAATGAAAGTCGTTTACGACAAAACAGACCAACAACTCGAAATTACACAATATTCTTATGATGATCAGGGAAATATAATTGAAAGCACAATTTCTAAACCCAAAAAAATAGAAGCCTCTTTAACAGTTAGCGAAGCGGAGTCTGTAGGGAAAGAGGTTGATGAAAGTGAAAGTAGCACTGAAATTAGTGAAGAACAAGAGTGGTTGATGAGTTCCGGCGCAACTTATGAGTATTCTTATGATGACCTTTTCAACTGGATACAGAAAATAACTTATAAAATAGATGAAGCAACAGGAAAGAAAAACCGCCAATTCTATTACGAAAGAATTATTGAATACAGATAACTTTAAGATACCGTTTTTTATCAAGCATAGAAAAAACCTCGCAGATATTAATAATCTGCGAGGTTTTGTTGTTTTAATCGCTTCGTTTTATAACAGATGGTAATACAGAAAAGTACAATGGCCTATCCTGTTTTTATCTAAATCTAATTTCTGTAATGATTGCGGATTGTATTCAAAATTCGGCAAACAACCACATCATTTTTTTCATGATGCCGACGCGCCCAGAAAGAATATGCCCAAACAACACTTTCCTTGTCAAGGCTGCCATCATCGGTGAATTTCTCCAAAACAGAAGTATGGATATAAGGTTTTAGAGGTTCAAAATATTCCGAAGTAAATGAGCCATTATTCGGATTGTTCATAATATTGTAGATTGCATCCAGTGTTTCATCCACTTCTTTCGAAGATTTACTCTGATATAGCAAAGGATGAACTGTCAACAACCAATTACAAAGTTTTGCATATCCCGAATTATGGTACTGATCCGGTGAAATAATATAGAAAAGCAGCTCTTTATAAGAATCAAAAATCTGATAAAGCTCTTTAGGGTGTGATTTTAAATATTTTTGTGCCTTTTGAAATGAAGGCGAGGAATTATATTTATATCCGGAAATAATATCATAGAAAGAAGAATATTCGGATTCTGTATTTCCATAGAATGTGCTGGAAATAGCTTCATTAATAATGTACCTATCTTTACTTGGATCATCCCACAGAGAAGCAAAATAAGGGTTTGGGATTTCAATTTTTTCAAATTCAACATAGCCATCTTCTACAGACGAAGCCTCCTCTGCAACGTAAGCAGGTGTTTCAGAACTATATTCATAATCATTTTGAAGATAACTGTATGCCTCTACCAAACTATAAGGAGTAAATTCTATCAATTTATAAGAGATAAAACATGTGGGTAGAAAAATTAAAACAACAATCCCTAAAACAATTGCAGGTGCAATTTTATCTCTTTTCCACAAATAGATAATTCCATACGAAAGCCCGCCAACAAATGCAGATGCAAAGGTGACAAAAAGGACAGCAACCATACTGTAGCCGCAAATATTTTCAAAAGATACGCCTGTCCCTTTTGAAAAGAATACCATTACCCATGACACAATAACGAAAAAGACGCAAGTAAAAAATAATATCATCCAAAAAGAAATCTTTTGCGAAGGCTTAGCCTCATCATCTTTTTTCGAAAGAGCAATGACAAGAATAGCTATAACACTTGATAATAAAAAGGCTATATAAATGCCTGCAAAAACAGTCCAACTTTGAACGAAGGAATATACTTCTCCAATTCTCCATGTTTGGAAAAATTTATCCATAAAACCCGTGTATTCACTGTTGTGTCCGAATAACGTGAGTGGAATGAAAACAAGAGTAATGATACTATAAGAAATAGCAAAGTTTTTGCAAAATTTTGTAAATAAATTCATGGACTAAGGTTTTACATGGTTTCAGAATACAAAAGTATAGAATTTCATCCATTAAAAAACAATTTCAGGATTTTTTTCAAGAGCTTTAACTTTGCATGCGTTTTGAAAATGAAAACAGATTTTTTGTTCCATTTTGCAAGCATGAATCTTGTGCAATATTCCGGAAAAACAAACCTTTTCGCCTGCCGGTTGTTTATTATTCGTTTTAAAATATTTTATTTTCTTTTGGAATGTTTTTCCATAAAGAAATTCGTATCTTTGGCACCATAAAAAGGCAATAAATATCCAAAAAATCAATAAAACAAACTCACTATGAAAAAGATAGCAATTAATGGATTCGGTAGAATCGGTAGGATTACCTTCAGAACCTTAATCCACAGAAATGTAGAAATTGTAGCCATAAACGATTTGACAGATGCTGCTACTTTAGCCCATCTTTTGAAATACGATTCTGTTCATGGCAAATTCCAAGGTGATGTACATGCCGAAGGCGATTGCTTAGTTGTAAACGGCAAAAAAATTAAAATCTACGCTGAAAGAGACCCCGCAAACCTTCCTTGGGGACAATTAGGCGTTGATGTTGTTATTGAATCTACCGGTATTTTCCGTTCTCGCGAAAAAATGGGTAAACACCTTCAAGCTGGCGCAAAAAAAGTAATTTTGACTGTTCCTTCAGATAAAAAAGAAGATGTTGATGCAACGGTTGTTTTAGGTGTGAATGACAACATTCTTTCCAAAGATATTCAATTAGTGTCTAACGCTTCTTGCACCACAAACTGCTTGGCGCCTATCGCCAAAGTTTTGAACGACAAATTCGGTATTGTTCGTGGTTTGATGAACACCATCCACTCTTATACCAACGACCAAAATATCTTGGATTTACCTCATAGCGATTTAAGAAGAGCTCGCGCTGCCGGCCTGTCTATCATTCCAACCAAAACCGGCGCTGCTAAAGCCGTAGGTTTGGTTATTCCTGAATTGCAAGGAAAATTAGACGGCTTTGCTATGCGTGTTCCCACTCCGGACGGTTCTGTTGTGGACTTAACCGTTGAATTGAAAAAAAATGTAACCAAAGAAGAAATCAATGCCGCTATCAAAGAAGCTGCCGAAGGCCCATTGAAAGGTATTGTAGAATATTGTGTAGATCCTATTGTTAGCATCGACATTGTTGGCAACTCACATTCTTCTATCTTCGATTCTCAATTGACACAAGTTTTGGAAGGCAACTTTGTGAAAGTTGTTATGTGGTACGACAACGAAAAAGGATATTCTACCCGCGTTTGCGATTTGGCAGAAAAACTTCCTTTATAAGATTTTCTTATTTACCAAGAAAAGGGGAGCAATTTTGTTCCCCTTTTTATTTATTTTGAAAAATATCGTTTTAATCTTCTTCCAAAATGTCGTTGCTAAAAGATTTCGTCGAACTTCTTTTTCCAAAAACCTGTTACGGATGTTCCCAGCTTTTGCGGGGCAACGAAGAAACCCTTTGTTCCTCGTGCTTCAATCATCTTCCGCTTACACAATATCATTTTTCCGAAGAAGAAAACCCCATCGAAAAACTCTTTTGGGGACGTATTGATATTCAGCAAGCCAGTGCCTACATGTTTTTCAGTAAAGGCGGTATTGTCCAACAACTGCTTCACAACCTAAAATACAAAGGACATACGGAAATAGGGCATCTTTTGGGCGAATTATTAGGCGAAGAACTAAAACAATCGCCAAAATTCAACGATATTGACCTCATTGTTCCCGTTCCCCTGCATCCTTCAAAACAGAAAAAAAGAGGCTACAACCAAAGCGAAGAAATTGCCAAAGGGATTTCTAAAAAGCTACAAGCTCCCGTAAATACACAGATTATGGTGCGGACAAAAGCTACAGAAACGCAAACTAAAAAAGCGCGTTTTGACCGTTGGCAAAATGTGGATGAAAAATTCGGCTTGAAAGAGGCTTCTTTTGCTGAAAACAAACATATTCTTTTGGTGGACGACGTTATCACGACCGGTGCAACCATCGAAGCCTGTGCTAAAATTTTACTGCAGGCGAAAAATGCAAAAGTAAGTGTGGTAACTTTGGCTTCGGTTTACTAAAATTAATCGGTTGCCAAAACTTGCATCTGGCAATTCTCGCAATCAAATTTCAAGGCAAATGTCCTTTGATTGTTTTTGATAACCAAAGGTCTTCTGAATTTTTCTTCCGTTTTTGGATTTTTCAAACACTGCCCCATTTCAAAGAGCAGGCAATATTTGGTTTTCATCAACACTTTTCCTTTGTGTTCATTTTGAAGTTCAAAGCCTTTTTCGATTTCTTTTACGCCATGTTTTCTGTAAAAAGCTTCCGCCTTTTCATTCAAAATATTTCCGGTATAATCCAATTTTTCTCTGAAATAAGGGGCATTTTCGTTTTTATGAGCTACAGCTACACTTTTGACAGACTGTATGCGAATATCCGTCAATTTTTGCAAAGTTCTTCTACGCAAATCATTCAAAACCGAAATCGGAATAAAATAATCCTGTTCCAAACAAATTGTCAATTCCGCCAATTCAAAAAAAGTATCGCCGAGTTTTCCCAATTGCTTCTGAATGGTGTCTTGTCCTTGCTTTTGAGCCAATTGTTTTTCGGTTTCTAAAGAAACTTCCGTTTCAAAACCTTCTTCATCTTTTACTGTCAGGCAAAAGCCATTAGAGGTTTCGCTCAAACGGAACGAAACGGCAATTTTTCGTTCGGAAGTCTGTCCTCGAAGTAGTTTTTCAAAAGCCACGTTATTGTTTCGGAATATCGACATTCCTTCTTTCAATTGCAAATCTTCGGTATTGGGAAAAATCCTGTCGCCTTCCACCCTATTCACTTGAAATCCGTCGAGTTTCTTTTCCGAAGAAAAAAAGCAAAAACCGTCTCCTGCCGAAACCTTTTTACCGGAATCCAATGTAAAAGAATTTCTTTGAATTTCCTTCACCATTCCCATGGGTTCGCCCAAAGATTTTTGGGTATAAAACGAGGCCATTTCAGGCTTGCGCCCTTCCAGGAAATAGGTGGAATAACTCCGATTAAACGTCTTGTAAATATCCGGCTCAAAAAGAATTCTGGTTTTTCCTGCAGAAGCCCGTTTATATTTTTCGGGATTGCCGTCTATAATGGAATCCAGCAGATTACGATAATGTGCTGTTACATTTTTCAAATAATGAATATCCTTCAACCGGCCTTCAATCTTGAATGACGTGATACCGGCTTCGCAAAGGGCAAATAGTTGTTCCGATGCATTAAAATCTTTCAACGAAAGCAGATGCACGTCTTTCAAAACCAAGCTATTTTCAGAATACAAATCGTAAAAAGAGCGGCATGGCTGGCTGCATTCCCCACGATTTCCGCTTTTTCCGGTGATATGCCGGCTCATATAACATTGTCCGCTGTAGCAGACGCACAAAGCGCCATGGACAAACGCTTCGAGTTCAACTTTGGTATTTTGGGATATTTCCGAAATTTGTTTCAACGACAATTCCCTCGCCAAAATGACCCTTTGGAAACTCACTTGTTCCAAAAACTGAACTTTTTGCAAAGAATCATTATGGGTTTGCGTACTCGCATGCAGGGCCACAGGCGGAATATCCATTTCCAAAATCCCCATATCCTGGACAATAATAGCGTCAACGCCTATTGTGTAGAGGTCTTTTATCAATTCTTCGGTTTGAGAAAGGTCGTGGTCAAAAAGAAGCGTATTGATGGTAACATACACCTTTGCCCTGAAAAAGTGTGCAAATCGCACCAATTCTGCAATATCATCCAAAGAATTTCCCGCTGCCTGACGTGCCCCAAATTGTGAAGCGCCAATATACACGGCATCGGCACCATGTAAAATAGCCGCTTTGCCGTATTCCAAATTCCGCGCAGGAGATAACAATTCTAATTCCCTTGGATTCAATTTTTTGTCTTTTATAAAGGAAAAAACCGGAAAAATTCACTGGGAATATTTCCGGACCATTTCCTTTCAAATTTGAGCAGCAAACGGGGGGCGAACTATCAAGTTTCTATCGCTCATTTGCAGCTTTTTACAATTAATATTAGTTTTATAGGTATGATTTAGCAACAAAAATAAGTTAAGCTAAAATTCTGTCAAAGACCGTCAGAATCATATATTCTTCAAGGTGCAAAAATACTCATTTTTCTCAGTTTTTACAAACATTACTATCTTTCCATAATTAAGTAAATATGGGTTTTAAATATAACATAACGTTCACTGAACAAAACAATTGGCACTTTCCAAAGAAAACGGGATTGAACGCGCAATGTTCATGCTATACTTTGGCATGGCGTGGACTTACTTGTTTTGTTTTCGGGTATGCCAGTACCTCTACATTGAAGCAGCGTGAGTTCCGCGCTTTTCTTTTTTGTTGCAGCATATTTTCATTTTGGAATAATTATTTTTAAATAATAATGATTATCTTTGTATGATAGTTATAATTAGAAGATAATTGCCATGAATAGCTATTTTGTAGATAAACTGACGGAAAAAGGATTAAAAGTAACACCTCAGCGTGTGGCTGTTTTCAGGGCTGTTGCAGCATTGGGCAATCACCCGACTGCAGAAAATATAATTGATAGTATAAAGCCTCATTATCCAAATATTTCGGTGGCTACCGTGTATAAAGTTTTGGATTCTTTAGTGGAAAAAGATCTACTGGCGAAAGTAAAAACAGAGAAAGGCATTTCGAGATATGATGCGATTATGGTTCCTCATCACCATTTACACTGTTCCGAAACAGATCGTATAGAAGACTATAAA
>JAVBMO010000144.1:0-5394 GCA_031552355.1 Bacteroidales bacterium
CGTTTCCATAAGCGTGGATACCTAATTTTTTGCCTTTCAATTCAGCACCTGTTCCTGATTGGAATGTGTTACGAGCCATATACCCCATCATACCCAATGCCAATTAGGCAACGGCATGAGAGTTTTGTCCGGGTGTGTTCATGGCCACAATGCCACGGGCTGTACAAGCTGCTAAATCCAAGTTATCGAAACCGGCACCGGCACGAACCACAATTTTTAAATTCTTAGCGGCATCTACCACTTCTTTTGTCACTTTGTCTGAACGTACAATCAAAGCATCCACATCAGCCACTGCTTTGTAGAAATCGTTCACATCGGTGTATTTTTCAAGCAAGCACAATTCGTTACCTGCATCTTCAACTATTTTTCTTATACCGTCCACTGCAGCCTTGGCAAATGGTTTATCGGTAGCTACTAATACTTTCATATTGTTGTTTAACTGTTTAGTTGTTTAATCGTTTAACTATTGTTTAGTTGTTGACCCGTTTTAATTGAGAATTACGCAAAGCATTTAATTTATTTGAAAGTTCAATAATCAAAACTTTTATTGTCTCAAATTGATTATCATCTATGTAATTCAAATCTTTAGATGTTATTATCTGACAATATACTTCCATTAACGAACCGTACGCTATTTCTGTAAATCTACATTGTTCTTTTGCTGAAAAACGTGATGTTCCTTCTGCTATATTAGATGTAATTGATACTGATGCCCGTTGTATTTGTTGGGTTATCGCATACCGTTCTTCTGCAGGAAACATTTTTGTCATCCCGTAAATTTCTTTTACAAAAAGACGTGCTTTCTGCCAAACATCTAATTTTTCAAAAGCAAATTCATGTTGCATTTCAAACAATTAAACAGTTCAACAATTAAACAAAAGTTGAATGCTTACGCATTCAACTTTTCAAATTCTTGCATACATTCTACCAAAGCTTGAACGCTTTCTTTTGGACAAGCATTATAAGTAGAAGCACGGAAACCACCTACTGAACGGTGTCCTTTAATACCAACCATGCCGCGTTCTTTAGCAAATGCCATGAAAGCTTCTTCTTTGTCTTCAAAGCCTTTGTTCATAACAAAGCAGATATTCATCAACGAACGGTCTTCTTTTTCTGCAGTTCCGATAAACATTTTGTTGCGGTCAATTTCGTTGTACAATAAAGCTGCTTTTTCAACATTCATTTTGTACATACCGTTAACGCCACCATTGGCTTTTACCCATTTCAAAGTTTCGTTCATGATTAAAATAGGGAAAACTGGAGGAGTATTGAACATAGAATCTTCTTTGATATGAGTTCTATAGTCAACCATAGTAGGAATAGTGCGAGAAACTTTTCCTAACAAATCTTCACGAACAATAACAAAAGTAACCCCTGCAGTACCCACATTTTTTTGAGCACCACCGTAGATAAGGCCGTATTTGGTTACATCAACAGGGCGGCTCATAATGTCAGAAGACATATCGGCAACCAAGGTAACAGGGCTATCAAGATCTGTATGGATTTCAGTTCCGTAGATAGTGTTATTTGTTGTGATATGGAAATAATCAGCATCTTTAGGAATTTCGTATCCTTTTGGAACATAGGTAAAGTTTTTGTCAGACGAAGAAGCCACTTTAACGGCTTTGTCGCCGAAACATAATTTAGCTTCAGCAAAAGCTTTCTTTGCCCAAACACCTGTTTCCAAGTAAGCAGCTTTGTTTTCCAACAAGTTGAAAGGAACCATCATAAATTGAGTGCTGGCACCACCACCTACAAAAATTACTTTGTAGTTATCAGGAATGTTTAACAATTCTCTCCAAAGGCTTTCGCATTCAGCCATAGTTGATTCCCAATCTTTGGTACGGTGAGAAATTTCAATAACAGACATTCCTGAACCTTTGAAGTCTTTCAAAGCTTCGATTCCGGCTTCTACTGCCGATTTTGGTAAAACGCAAGGGCCTGCGTTAAAGTTATGTACTTTTTTCATGTTAATTTAATTTTTTTAATTGGTTGCTAATGAATTTGTTTTGTAACAGATTTTAGTGTCTGTTATGTAGGGCAAATATAGGACTTATTTTCTAATTAAAAAATGGAAATGAAGATTTTAGCAACATTCTTTTATTTCTTTTAAAAATATATTTCTTATTCTTTTGGAAAAATACTGTAATAAATTGGATGTTATATGTTTATATGAGGTTGGCTGATTCTACTTTGACAAAAGAATTCAAATAAATATTTGAATATCCTTTATTCTTAGTAATAGATGAAGTTAAAAAATAAATCGAAGTATTTGTGTGATAATAAATGGATTAATATCCTGTAACGGTTAAGTATTTAAGCTGCAAATATACTTATGTATATCTATTAAATGGATGAAAAACGAAGAAGCCTGAGAATTTGGAAAAATTCGCAGGCTTCTTTTGTAAAAAATAATTAGGATTTATCCCCACAAATTTTCAGGATAAATACTTTGACAAATAAGGTTTGACAAACGTTTTTGGACATCTTCACGGTCTTCTTTGTAGGTTACGCCAAACCATTCTGAATCGGATTCAATGACTTTCATGCGAACTTCTTTGGACGAAACCAAAGCATTGACAGCTGAAGGGATATAAAACTCCGATTTCAGTTGGCTGCCGTCTTTCTTCAGAAATTCAATGAATAACTGTTCGCTGTATTGGAAATAATCGGGCGTAAATCCCAAAAAATTCATGGAAACAATGGTATTGTCGGCTAAAGCTACTTTTTGTCCGGCAGCATTCAGTCCGTAAATGGCATCCTGTTCACGTTGTATTTGAGTATGTTCTTCTATGGATTGGATATAAGATTGAGCGTCAATCTGGCAAACCCCACGTGAAACGGTTCCGTTTTCAGACAAGGTATTTTTCAGTTGATAACCTACCAAACAGTATTCTTTGGCTTGCATATTGCGCAATTGCTTGGCAATTTGCTTAAAAGCGTCCATTCCGTAGAAATCATCGGCATTGATAATGGCGAAAGGCTCGTTGATAGCCTCTTTTGCCATTAAAACAGCATGGTTGGTTCCCCATGGTTTTTCGCGTCCCTCGGGAACAGAAAAACCTGACGGCAATTTATCCAATTCCTGAAAAACATATTCCACTTTGATTTTATTGTTAAAACGGCCTTCATTGAAAACGCCTTTAAAATCATTTTCAAAGTTTTTGCGGATTACAAAAACCACTTTGTTAAAACCGGCTCTGATGGCATCGTAAACAGAATAATCGAGAATGGCTTCTTTGTTGGGGCCAATTCCGTCCATTTGTTTCAAGCTGCCATAGCGGCTGCCCATACCGGCTGCCAATACCAATAACGTAATATCTTTTTCGTTCGACATTATGAATTCATTAAGAAATTAATATCTGCATTCAAATCATATTCTTTGGTTTCTTGTCCAAAATGGAAAACTTTCATTTTGTTGGGGCGTCCCACCAAGCTAAGTCTTCCTTTTTCCAAAAGCAAAGCAGTAGCTTCGCGGATTCCGGCAACAAAAATGTTTTGATTCAAGGCAATAAATTCTTTGATTCTGTCATCACGGGTTTCGCCGCCATGTTTTGGGTCGAAAAAGTCGGTGTAGTGAGGGTTTATTTGGAAAGGAACCAAGTTCATACAATTGAAACTTGCAGGTTCAATAATAGGCATGTCGTTGGTAGTTTTTAATGTAGGGCCGGCCACATTGGAACCTGCACTCCAACCCATGTAAGGCATACCTTCCATAGCTCTTTTAGAAATAGCTTCCATCAATTTTTGTTCATGAAGCTGATACACCAAATGGAAAGTATTTCCACCGCCAATGGCAACACATTCAGCTTTTTCTACGGCAGCCACAGGATCCGCTTCGTGGTGAATGCTACTTAGTTCAAAGCCCAATTCGTTGTACACTTTTTTTACTTTTTCCTCATACACATCGTATCCCATACTCACTCCGGCAAAAGGAATGAATAAAACACGTTTCACATTGTGGCGTTCCAAAAAACTCTTGATAAGTTCTTGGGGCCATCCTAAATAGTTTTCTCCGGGATTTGTGGAATTGCTTATCAATAAAAGATTTCTTTTCATGTAGTTTAAGTTATAATTGTTAAATATTTTCAAAGATTTTGTTTGCCAAAATTACGGTTATTTTACCGGATATTCAATACGAACATGATAAATACTTCTTAATTTCTTTTTCAGGAATTGTTTAATTTGGTCGAGTTCGCGGAGCGTTATTTTTGAATTCGTGAATTGGTCTTCTTTCAGATAGCCTTCAAAAATACTATCAACCAATTTATCAATATTTTCTTCGTTATGGATTTTCAGGCTTCGCGAAGCGGCTTCGACACTGTCCACAAGCATTACCACCGCCGTTTCTTTTGAATAGGGGCGAGGGCCGGGATAAGCAAAAGCATTTTCGTCGATAGGGTCGTTGGGAAACAACGACTTTTGTTTCATGTAAAAAAAGCGGGTTTTGCTGGTTCCGTGGTGCGTTCTTATAAAATCTATGACCTGTTCGGGAAGTTTGTATTTATAGCCGATTTCAATGCCTTGCAAAACATGATTTTTGATAACAGAGGCGCTTTCTTCGGGCGAAAGTTCGTCGTGAGGATTTAAACCCGTGCTTTGGTTTTCGATATAAAACATGGGATCGGCAATTTTACCAATGTCGTGGTACAATCCACCAACTCTTGCCAACAAGGCATTGCCTCCAATTTCGTTGATAACATCCTCGGCAATATTGGCCACTTGTACCGCATGTTGAAAAGTACCCGGGGCTTTGTTCGACAACTCTCGCAGCAGTTTGTTACCCGTATTCGACAATTCCATCAAAGAAACTTCAGACACAAAGCCAAATACTTTTTCAAAAATGTAAATCAAAGGGAACGCCATTAGCGTGAGCAGGGCGTTTCCCGAAAAAATCAAAAATGTGGATAGTTGGAGATTTTTCAAACTTGTGTCCTGAACCAATGTCAAAGCAATGTAGATAAGGGAATAGGTGATGAAAATCACAGCGCTGACTTGGAAAAATTTAGAACGTTTTCCGAAATTTTCCACGCTTGTAATGGCCATCATGCCGGTAATCAGTTGATAGAAAATGTATTCGAAGCTGTTGGGAACCAAAAAGCCGATAATAATAATGCTTACCAAATAGATATAAAGCGACACCCGAGAATCGAAAAACACGCGGATGATAATAGGTGCAAGGCACACAGGACTCAAGTATAAATAGTCGGGATTTATTTTGACGATAAGCGCCGTGATGGCCACCATCAGCAAAATAAGAAAGAGAATGAATGTAATGTTTCGCGTGCTTTGCAAAATAGGGTGTTGCAAAAGTTGCAAGAAAAGGAATAAAGCTAAAAAAGCAATGGCAATCAGTAGGAATTGCCCTATCCATGCGTTTTCAAAGGAATAGTT
>JAVBMO010000040.1:0-15648 GCA_031552355.1 Bacteroidales bacterium
AAGTACGATGAAAATTACAGCCATGGCCTTAGCCATCTGTTTAATGACCGGCTTGCCTCATGATCTGCCTATTTTTGCCGGTTTTATTATGATGCTGGGCATTATGATGGTAGCTGCTCCGGGTGTTCCGGGTGGCGCCATTATGGCAGCTATTGGCATTTTGCAATCCATGCTAGGCTTCAATGCAGATGAAGTAGGATTGATGATTGCCTTGTATATTGCCATCGATAGTTTTGGAACCGCTTGCAATGTTACAGGCGATGGCGCCATTGCCATTGTGGTAGACAAAATAGCTCACAAAGCTAATTTATTAAAAACTCAATAGAAAAGAGTTATTCAGGGTTAATCGTATTACTCCTTACCGAAAACATTTTGCAATCGATGGCAATTTCTTGCAGAAGAGCCTCTACCCTATTTTTTTGTGTGTCGGTCAGAAAAACCTGTCCAAAGGTTTCGCCCGAAACGAGTTTTAAAAGATGTTTTACACGGTCTAAATCTAATTTGTCGAAAACATCATCGAGCAAAAGCAATGGCTTTTGTTTTAAGTTGTTTGCTATATATTCGAATTGAGCCAATTTCAAAGCCAACAAAAAAGTCTTTTGTTGCCCCTGCGAAGCCGTTTTTTTTACAGAATACCCATTGATGCAAAAAACCAAATCATCTTTATGTGCTCCAACCGAAGTGTATTGCAAAATCAAATCTTTGCGTTGCGCTTCGTTCAGTGCAGCCTGCAACATTTTAGGTGTAAACGAAGACGAATATTCTATGGAAGGAATTTCTGCCGAAACCTCCGCCGATATCAAAGCAAAGTTCCGTTGAAAATAACCGGAAAAACTTTTCAGAAAATCTAAGCGTATTTCTTGAATGGGTTCGCCCAAACGAACCAATTGTTCGTCCCAAATTTCCAAAGAATTTTGGTCAAAATAACGGTTCTCATAAAACTGTTTCAGTAATTTATTCCGTTGTTCCAGCACTTTTTGATAATTCATCAAAAGTTCCAGATAGTTTTTGTCCACCTGCGAAATCATGCCATCAAGGAATTTGCGGCGCAAGTCGCTTCCCCCATTGATTAAATCTTGGTCGTAAGGCGAAATAATTACCAAAGGAATTTTACCTATATGATCCGAAAAACGCTCGTAATTTTTTTTATTAAAACGCATTTGTTTGGGCTTTCCATGCTGTTGAATGCAGGAAACACGTTCCGACAAATGCTCTTCAGTATTAAAAATATAATCGCCATGCAGGGCAAAAAAATCTTCCCCATGGCGGATATTCTGATTATCAACGAAATTGAAATAACTTTTACAGAAAGAAAGGTAATAAACGGCGTCCAACAAGTTTGTTTTTCCGGTTCCATTGTTCCCCACAAAACAATTCAATTTTTCGGCAAAATCAATTTCTTGTTCTGCGTAATTTTTAAAATTAATCAAATGCAAATGAGACAGGAACATGCTTCAACTCTTGATTTCTGTTAGTATTTCTATCGGGCATATTCCGTTTGAATGATGTCTCTTACTTTTTCCATCTGCCACATAGGCGTTGATGTAGCGCCGGCAATGCCCACATTTTCAACATTTGAAAACCATCCGGATTTTAATTCCGAGACATCAGAAATAAAATGTGTATTCGGTTGCGCTTTCAGGCACAAGCCATATAAATATTTCCCGTTCGAACTATTTTTTCCGCTGATAAAAATTACCACATCCATTTTTTGAGCAAATTCCTGAATTTCCTTTGAACGGTTTGCTACTTGGCCACAAATGGTATTGTAAGAAACAAAATCCACATTTTCGGCCATGCGTTTTTTAATTTCTTCTATCAATTGGGTGTATTCTTCCTTATTTTTGGTGGTTTGGGAAAACAAGCGTATCGGTTTGCTGAAATCAACCTTTTCCAAGTCTTCCAAATGGCTAACAACTAACGCTGTTCCATTGGCATGGCCCTCCAAACCTACTACTTCGGCATGGCCTTTGGTACCAAAAATCAAGACCTGTCCGCCTTTTTCGCACATTTCTTCGTAACCTTTTTTCACTTTATTTTGCAATTGCAAAACAATGGGACAAGTGCTGTCTATCACTTCAATATTGCGTTGGTTCGCCAATTCATAAGTCGCAGGGGGTTCTCCGTGGGCGCGAATCAAGACTTTGCAATCCTGCAATTCCGAAAATTCTTCCGAAGAAATCACACAAAGACCTTGTTCTTCCAAGCGCTCCACCTCAAGATTGTTATGGACAATTTCGCCCAAACAATATAATTGTTCATCCGTTTGGAGTTCCTGTTCCGCCCGTTTGATGGCCGAAACCACCCCGAAACAAAACCCTGAATTTGCATCTATCGTAACATTCATAAGCTAATTCTCAATTCCTAATTTCTACGACATACATTGGTTACTTTCTTTGGCTTTTTGCAATACACCTTCATATTCTTCCGGCGTCAAATCGTTAAAGAAGAAGTAAACCGGATCCACTTTTTTCCCATTTTGAATGACTTCATAATGCAAATGTGGTGCTACCGAAAGCCCTGAATTTCCTACTTTTCCTATAATTTGTCCGCGTTTTACTTTTGCCCCTTTCGACACTACAACTTGATCTAAATGCCCATAAAGAGTTTCGTAGCCATAACCATGATTTATTACACAAGCAATTCCATATCCGCTACCGGCCTCGCCTGCACCGGCCTCCACCACCACTCCATCGGCTGTGGCATAAACCGGCGTTCCTCTTGTTGCCGAAATATCAACTCCGGTGTGTGGGCGCATATAGTGCAAAATGGGATGAAACCGCATGCCAAAGCCCGAAATCAAAGTACCTTGCTTTTTTGAAACCGGCAGAATGGCCGGCATATTGGCTATCCGTTCGTATTTCGTTTTTGCCATTTGAAAAATTTCATCCAAAGACTTGGATTGAACATAGGCTTTACGGGAAAGGGCATCTACTTTTTCCGCCGTTTCTGTAATTACTTTTGAGTTGTTATAGCCTTTCAAATCGGCATAAAGTTCCGAACCACCAACACCGGCATTCCGCACAGAATAAGGAATCGGTTCCGATTCAAAAATAACACGGTAAACGTTGTCGTCTCGATTTTGCAAATCTTCCAGCACCATCGACAAATTTTTTACCCGTTCATTCAACAAAGCGTACTGCATTTCATATTGTCGGATTTCGCGTTTCAATTGTTTTTCTTTGGGCGAATCGACAAACTGATAAGTAAAAATAACGATAGCCAATGCCAAAACAACACCGAAAGCCACCGTATAAGAGATAGCTTTCAGGCGTTCTTTTATACCTATTTTTATTTTTTCGAAGCGCATAGTATGCTCATCGAAATGGTAACGTACTTTCTTTCCCATCTTTCTAAATTATTATAACGAGAAAATATTCTAAGACTATTTAATCATTTATTTATATTGATCAAAAATAAAGGCTTTAGCCAAATTGTTTAGTTTTCATAATTGGGCTAAAGCCCCAAAATTTTGTTTAAAATTCAAAAATCCGTCAGCTAAAGCATGACGGCAATGAAATAAATTTCTGATAAAAAGATTCCGCAACTACGTTGCTTTAAAATTATCAGATTTATTAAAATCTACAAAGATTCCGCCACTCTGTGGCTTACAAAAGCGGCATAGTCGCAATATCTTTGTAGCAAATAATGGAATTTCTGTTTACTCAAGCAGCGATATCTTGAAAATATATAAAATTCAAAAACTAATTTTAAACTGTTCTTAGAAAGAAATTCCTAATTAATTTACCTCATATCCACCACTTCCACCCCTGGATATGCTTTTTCATCGAAGACAAAAGTGGATTCTTTCACAGGCACATTAGGTTCGTATTTCGTGATGGTACACGTGCTTTTGTTTCCTGTTTTGTAATACGATTCCATTTGCTTGATTTCCAAATTGTCCTTTTGGATATACAAACGAATTTTGTAAAAATCTTTATTTTGAACCGATGCCAAATCAATGATTTGCAAAACTTTTCCGGCTTTGGTTTCTTCTTTTATCAGCTTTGGCCTGAAATTTTTTTCATAAGTTGCCAAAAGCGAATTGAGATTAAATGTTTCGGTAGCATTTTTTTCAAATTTATGAACCTGCACCTCTTTTTCTTCGGGTAAATAGTTCCAAATAGCACTGCCGTTGCAATAAACCTTTTGGGTGTTCATGTCCAAAAAATATTTTTCTCCCTGCAAAATAATGCTTCCCGACAATTTTTCATTCTTGTTTTCGGCAGAATTTTCTGTCAGAATAGAAAAAGTTAATTTCAACGAAGTGTAGCTTTTCAATTTCTTGGAAACAGACTGCAAAATAGCCTGAGCCTTTTGATCTACAACGCCTTTGTCGGTTTGTTTGTTGTTTTGCGAATGAACACTCACAAAAGCCCCCAAAGAAAGCGCCAAACAAAGGATAAACGGAATAATTGCTTTTTTCATTATGAAAATATTTTACTTTTAGAAAACGGAAAAATCCCCATTTTCTTATAATTCAAATTTGTTCAGAAGAACAAAAGTACAATTTTTTGAGTAAACAGATGTCTCAATATTTATTTTGTACGCCGTTTGCACGTTTTCTTGCGAAAGAATGCCGCTTTATGGCAAATTTATTTGAGTGTCATGTAATAGTTGCGTTCTTCCGGCGAAAAATGTTCTATGGAATACCGTAAAGCCGTTCGCGGCATTTGAACAGCATTTTTATCCAAAAAGTTTTTCAGGCTTAACCTGTCTTTTTTCCCCACTTCGCGAAGCATCCAACCCATGGCTTTGTGGATAAGGTCGTGCTTATGGGTTATCAGTTTTTCCGAAAGGGCAAATGTAGGGTCAAAGTCTTTGTGTTTAATAAACATCCATGTGCTGACAATGGCAATGCGCTGTTCCCAAAGATTTTCACTTTCTGCCAAACGGAAAAGTACAGCCTTATCCTCCTTCAACAAATATCCGCCCACAATTTCCCTGCAACTGACATCGACCAAATCCCAATTATTCATTTGCTTTGTGTGACGAAGATAAAAATCGAAAACCAATTTTCGTTCCGGCCGGGTTTTTGCTTTTTTGAAATGTTCCATTAAAAGCAAAGCCGCCACAAACCTTGCTTCGTGATATTCTGAATACAACAATTTTTCTATTTCCGGTAGAGGCGTCTCTTTGTTCGTTTTGGCAATATTTCGCAACAAAGGCACGGTGATTCCAAAAAAACAATCGCCTTCGGCATAATGCCCCTTGCCGGTTTTAAAAAATCCCTTCAAAAAATCGGCTTTCTCCGGATTCTTAATAGACAATAATTCTTCCAAAATAAATTCCGCTGTCATCTTAAAATTCTTGTGAACAAAAATCCATTATTACACCCCTCGCTTTTTTCTCTAAGCAATGTTTACATTAACGAAGCGCAAACTTTGCGCAGTTGTTTAAAGCGAGCAATATTTTTTGCGTCATTCCTTGCCATTTGTAAATTATAACGCGTTTGCATATTCACCAACATTTCGGCATTGATACCTGTCGCAGCTTCTATCAACAAAGCAAAATCTGCCGTTACAGAACGCTTACAATTCAATATTTCATTCAACATAGTGTAAGAAATCCCTGTAACTTCTGCAAAATGTTTTTGCGATATTCCTCTGGATTCCAATTCTTCTTTCAAAATATCGCCGGGATGTGTTGGAGTAAAAGGTGCTAAAGTATTCATAATCTTTATCTATAATGATTCGTAACATCAATAATGGTGCAAATAGTAATAATAGGGTCTGTCTCTAAATCTGTTGATACAATAAACTCCAAACGGAATTGGTCATTTATCCGTATTGACGATATTCCTTTTTTGTCGCCTTTCAAAAGTTCGTAATTCAAAGAATTGAAACAAAACAATGCTTCAATATTAGGTGCGGCAATCAACATATCTATACGTTTCTTATAGTTTGATACTACATTGGGCTGAAAGCGATATTTTTTACTGCTACATTTCCCTTTTGTATAAAGTTCTACCAAATATTCTTTCTCAAATTTTACAAGCATATTCCATTCCTTCTTGCTTTGCAAAGATACGTATTATTTTAAATATTCACTATTTTAGTGGATATTTGATTTACCTTAGCGCATTTATTATATGTTCAGCAGAAAAAGGGTTGTTTCTGCAAAAAATCTTTAAAAATGGAAACCAAACGCACACTTAGTTCCCTGTAAAATAAAAAAATTAAGTGTGCAAATTTGAACTTAGCCCATGCCATTTTACAATAAAATTATTACTTTTGTACTCAAACAAAAACCAGTTTGCTTATGAAGAAATAGAAAATTGTAAATAAATAGATATAAAGCATTTAGCTTTATTACGTGTATTGTTGAAAATCGCCAATTTTTATATGTACTACACTGTAATAGGGATGAATGCTCATGCTATAGGCATGAGCTTCCTTATTGTAGTACAGGGTGTTTGGCGATACCCCAACAATAGTAAGGCAGGTTCATGCCTTTAGTTTTTATACAACAGGAGAACCGAAAACTGTACAGAGTAGGTAAAATAAAAAACAAAAAATGTTATGAAAAAAGGATTCGGATGGTTTTTCCTAATAATTGGAATTTTGAATATTCTTCGGGCAATAGCAATAGGTGTATTACCTACAGGTGCAAATCCTATTTGGATTGCTCTTTTTGGTTTTGGATTATTTATTTTAGGTTCTTGGATGATAAGTGATGCCAGTAGTAAAGAAGAACCACAAGAAGAAGCCAATAAGCCAATGACTGTATCACAAAAGACGACAATATCAATTCCCAAAACAAGTGATTATTCAGGAGGTTACAATGGCGGACATAACAACCACCAAAGCAATCAAATTAGTCAATTAAATCAAAATCAACAAAATAACACAGAAGACATTATTATTTCCTATAGCGAAGAATACAACGGAAATTTATATAATTAATTAAAAAACAAAATATTATGTTTGAAAATCCATTTTCATTTGAAGGACGTATTCGCAGATTAGAGTATGGCCTTTCCAGTCTTTTAACAGCATTTGCAATAGGTATTATTTCAACCATTTGTGTTGCTGCTGCCGAATCTACAGATGGCGGTTCAATGGTTTTATTTATTTTTCTTTGCATACCTATCTACTGGTTTTCCTTTGCTCAAAATGCAAAAAGATGCCACGATTTAGGCAATAGTGGCTGGTGGCAATTAATCCCTTTTTATGGGTTCTTGCTACTATTTCAAGAAGGTCAAACAGGAGCGAACCGGTATGGCGA
Source organism: Bacteroidales bacterium (assembly GCA_031552355.1). Lineage (GTDB taxonomy): Bacteria > Bacteroidota > Bacteroidia > Bacteroidales > P3 > JAVBMO01. Next base: position 7,228 of record JAVBMO010000040.1, read on the forward strand.
AGACCCCAAAAATAGAAAAACCATTGCTCAAAACACATCTTCCACACAAACCAACACATCCTATTCAACAACTATGAGTACAGGCAGTGGATATGGTAATGGCAACTATTCAGGTGGGCACAATAACCATCAGAATAATGGTACGTTTGGAAATCACAACCAAAATAATCCCACGAATGAAGAGTATCAAAATGGCAATTTGTACAATTAAAACACAATAAAAATATGTTAGACATCAAAAATTTAACCATCAGCAGCACACATCCTTGTTTAATCGTATATCTCTTAGACCAAAGCGGTTCCATGAAAGAACAGTTTGGTAATGGTTTACACAGCAAATCCGTAGAAGTGGCAAAAGCTATCAACGAATTAATTTATGGCATTGGATTACGTTGCATTGGAAGCAATGGAGACTTAAAAAACCGTTTTGAATTGGCTGTGATAGGCTATGGAAATGACAAGGTAAAATCAGGATGGGAAGGGCAATTAGCTAACAAATGGGTGGTATCTATCAAAAATGTATTTGATTATCCTTTGGGGCAAAATAATGGAATCCCTGTCTGGATAAGACCCGTTGATGATGGCTCAACTCCAATGACCAAAGCCTTTGAAAATGCAAAACGTTTGTGCAACGACTGGATTAATTGGGGAAACCACAGGGAATGTCATCCCCCTATTATTATAAACATTACAGATGGCGAAGCCACAGATGGAGGTTTTGGCGATAGGGATTTACAAAAAGAAGTGAACGAAATCAAAAACTTGGGAACCCTTTATGGCAATGTAAATATCCTTAATATTCATATTTCGGGAAGTAATGGAGAACGGGTTTTATTTCCAACAGAAGTTTCTAATTTAAATAACAGGTATGCTAAGCAGCTTTTTGAATTTTCCACACCTTTAACAGAAAATATGATATACCTTGCTCAAAAAGAGGGTTACAATATACAGACAGGAGCAAAAGGTTATATTTTCAATGGAAACGGAAACGACTTGATTAAATTCTTAAACATAGGCACACCTCAATAAAATGGCTCTAAAAATCCTACAACTTCACAAAAGAGCTTCCTACGAGTTCAAGAATATCCAAGACAAATATTCCTACTCTTTGGAAAACGATTGCTATGCTATTGCAGATGGCACCACGCAAAGCCTGTATTCTGAAATATGGGCTCAAATGCTTACCACTGCATTTATTGAAAATCCTGTTTTTAAACCTCAAAAGTTAATTCCTGTTTTCAAAGGTTTGGCAGAGAATTTCAAACACAACGATTTCAAATTCAGTGAAAATCCTGCAAAAGCAGCTTTGGAAAGAGAAAAACTCAAAAATGGGGCAACAGCAACGTTTTTAGCTATCAAAATTACAGGAAATAATATCGAAGTAATTAGCTGTGGAGATTCCAATTTGTTTATTTTAAGAGATGGCAAAATCTACGAGGCTTTTCCTTTCAATAATATAAAAACCTTAGATGCCAATGGCTATTTCCTGAATACAGAAAAGCTTTTACAAGATACAGTCGATGAATCTTTCTTTCAGGCAAAAGTCATACCCATAGAACCCACAGACCAAATATTTTTGGCTACAGATGCCCTAAGCAGGTTTTTGCTGAATAATCCTGATAAATTCCAAGAATTGGACAAGCAAAACCATTTTGATTCTTTTCATCAATTTTGCCTAAACTATTGGGAAAAGAAATTGCTACAGGAAGACGACATCACATTGCTTTCAGTATCTAATTTTGCCTCAAAAGAAACTCTTGAAATTTCACCCCCAACAGATTTTAGTTTCCCAAAAGAGGAAGAACCTGAATTTATTCCAACACCTTTAATTCCAAAAACAAATCCAGTAAAAGAAATAGACATGCAAACATTAAATTACATTTTAGACGAATTAAGCCGATTAAGAAGAAAGTCCGATTTTCAAACCAAATTGCTTATTATAGGACTCGTCCTTATGGTCAATATCCTTTTCATTTCCCTGTTGTTTATCAAGCAATCCAAATTATCAGATGAAATCACAACTCTTAAACAGGAACAAATCATCATACAAAATCAGCTTAATGAACATCTCGTTAAAATGCACAACATTCATCTCAAAGATTCGATAACTCAACACGATTCGGAAGGAATAAATGAGAAAAATACAGCTGATAGCAATAATAGTGCAAATATGGATTCTAACACCCATAAATAATCATGTTTCCAACAATAGCCGAATATAATACTGCCATTCAACAACAAGGCAGCAGTATTTTTAGAACCCTTTCGTCTCTGTCATTTATCCCTTCGAGAACAGTTCCTTTCAAAATTTACACTTTTGGGTCAGGTTCCTATGCTGTCGTTTTCAAAGCAAAAGACCTTTCCAAAGAATATGCCATTAGGTGTTTTATCAGTGCCGAACAGGAAAATATAAATCGTTACAGAAGCATTTCCAATTATTTGAAACAATTGCCAGCCTCTTGGATTGCCCCACTTGAATTGCTCGAAAATGAAATCAATATCAACGGACAATATTACCCTGTTGTTAAAATGGATTGGATAGATGGCTTGCTTTTAAATGAATTTGTAAAGCAAAATCTATACAACAACACCGTTTTAGCAGACCTACAACACGAATTTTTTCAAATAAGCCAAAGTCTTGAGAACAATAAAATAGGACATGGCGATATTCAATGTGGAAATATCATTGTTACAAAAAATGCCACAGGTAAAATTACAGTAAAATTAGTGGATTATGATGGGATGTATATCCCTGAATTTTCGCACAAAACCAATCTTGAAAGAGGACGTTCCGAATTTCAACATCCACAAAGAGCCTTATTACCTTACAATGAACAGATAGATAGGTTTTCTTTATGGGTTACTATCTGTGCATTGGAAGCTCTCAAACATGACAAAACACTTTGGCTTGAAGTCATGCAAGGAGGATTCAACACTTTGGATAATATGTTGTTTACAGGCAATGATTTTATCAATATGAGTCAATCCCAATTGGTAAACCGATTGCAAGCACTGAATAAACCTGAACTAAACTTCTACCTAAACAAGCTAAAAACCTTTTGCAACACAGCACCCAATTTAATAGAAGCACCAATATTATTTAATGATATTTCAATTGAGGGAAAGCCATCTGAACCCCCTGTAATAATTCCACTTGTTCATGAGCCCCAAAAGCCCGTTATAAACCCAAACGAAATTGTACAGACAGAGAAAATTACAGAAACGAAACCTTTATCAGAACCTATTTTACCCGAATTTTCTAAACTGCCCGAAATAAAATATCCTCAGAAAGAAGTTACAGATTCCAAAATATATTTTACGTCTAATCCCTCTGGTGCAACAGTTTATGATAATAAGTATTTAGGAACCACACCTTTTACTTTGGAATGCAACAAAGGAGCCAAAAGAAAATTCTTATTTTTGATTGGCACGACATCCAAAGAAGTAAAACACGAGATTACAAAATCTTATACAGCTATTCATGTAGATTTTTATGAACCAATAGCTTTTCAAGAGCCAAAGAAACCACAGCAAAAGACGGAGAAACCAACAGAAATAGCAAACTGGAAAATTGTATTGAAGGTAGTAGCATTCTCCTGTGTAGGAGTAATAATTATAACGGGTGTGCTTTCATTTTATTTTGGTAATGGAAATAATAAACCTGCTGAACCAACAGAAAATTACACTGCAACAGAACAATATATTGAAGAAGCACCTTCAACAGAAGAAACACCTAATGATGTAGATATTCCCTCTGACAAACCTGTAAAAGAAGCAATCCCAGCCTTTAGCTTCAGAGATGAATTTATTGACAATCAAATTTTTAAAACTCGAAGAGAAATTACCAATGAATTAGAAAGGAACAATATCCAATATGAAACGGGGTTTAATGATAATAATGATTTTTATGTATCATTTAATCGTTTAGTTTGGTCATCAGAAAAGAACGGATATATTTTTATTGGTAAAGTATGTTTCTTCATGTCAAGCAGGTTAGATGCAAAATGTTATACTTGGACTATGGGCTTTCCTTTAGCAGATGTATCAATAGTTGAAATATCCTATGATAAAGCTATTTCTGATAATGGTTTTTTAAATTGGCGAAATCATAATAGAACCATAGAATATGACATGCAAATGAATCATGATAAAGAGATTTGCTATATTTACTGTTATCCTGTAAGAGATGATGCAGCCGAAACCCCAGCAGCACCTGCAAAATAGTAATAAAATAGACTACATTCATTTTATTTGTTTTGCAGGCGATTTATATTTGCAGTTCAATAGAATAACTACAACCTCACCAACGATTCCAAACCATCCATTTTGCGCAAATTATTCATCAAAACATTCAGTTGTTCGGTATTGGAAACATAAATCATAAAAACGCCGGTAACCACCCCTTGGCTGGCTTCCATGGAAAGTCCGCGGATATTCAAATTCAAATCACTTGTAATAATTTTAATAACATCGCGCAAAAAACCTTGCCTGTCTAAGCCTGTAAGCTTAATCCCCGCAAGAAAACGCAAAGTTTCATTTTCGCGCCATTTTGCTTTCACTATCCGCTTTTTGTACTTTGACATTTCCTCTATGGCAGTCTGGCATGTTGTACGGTGGATCATAATTCCATCGTCGGTAACCAAACCCACCACATCATCGCCGGGAATGGGATTGCAACAATGCGCTGTGCGATATTTTAACTTCTCATCGTTTTCGTCCCAAAACATACTGTCCATATCGTTGGTTACCTGGTCGGCCAACTGATCCCTCAAAGTAACCTCTTTCTTTTTACCAATACCTAACGATGGTACCAAACCTTTGAACAAAACCAGCCATGGCGAGCCTTTGTCCTCTTTCTTAAAACATTGTGCTATTTTTTCAATACCAAGGGATGAACTGGCTATGGCATAATACAAATCCGTATCACTGTTTATATCCACAAAGGTTTTCAAGCGAAGAATATTCGAGTTGGAAGATTCCACTCCCAAATGCCTGAAATATCCCAAAAGCTTTTCACGTCCTTCTTCCCTATAGGCTTTTCGTTTTTCACGTAAAAAATTCGTAACCTGCGATTTGGCAAAAATCGTTTTGATATAGTTCAGCCAATCCTCTGTAGGTTCCGTTTTTTTGGAAGTCAAAACATGCACTTGGTCGCCATTTTTCAAAATGTAAGTACTCGACACCACTTCGTAATTTACTTTCGCACCCATGCAATGCAATCCCAATTCGGAATGTATGGCAAAAGCAAAATCTATTACCGAAGCGCCTTTCGGCAAAGAAACCATTTTCCCTTTGGGCGTAAAAACAGTAATTTCGTCTGAATAAAGGTTTAATTTGAAGTCATCGACAAATTGAATGGCATTTTTGGACGCATGTTCCAAAATTTCACGGATTTGCTCAATCCAGTTGTCATAACTCGCTATTTCTGCTGTATTTATATTTTTTTCTTTGTAACGATAATGAGCGGCCAAACCTCGCTCCGCAATTTCGTCCATGCGGTTGCTTCTAATTTGAACTTCCACCCATTTTCCTTTCCGCCCCATGACTGTTGTATGGATGGCTTCGTAGCCATTTGCCTTCGGCGTTGAAAGCCAATCGCGAAGACGTTCGGGATTCGGCCGGTAAAGCGCCGTTACCAACGAATATACCTTAAAACAATCTTCTTTTTCTGTTTCAAAAGGGACATCCAAAACTACACGAATGGCAAAAACATCGTAAACTTCCTCAAAATCAATCCCTTTTTTCTTCATTTTTTCCCAAATGGAAGGAATTGACTTTATACGTCCCGAAATATGAAATTTATATCCTTTCTTTTCCAGTTCTGCCTTTATGGGCGAAATAAAATCCTGAATATACGCCTCCCGATCTATTTGAGTATCTTCCAACTTGGCTTTTATTTCCTTGTATTCCGTCGGATTTGTATATTTCATCGAAAGCTCCTCTAACTCGCTTTTCACAAAATACAGACCCAAACGATGAGCCAAAGGCGCATATAAAAAAGCCGTTTCCGAAGAAATGGCCAACTGCTTATCCCTCGGCATTGAATCAAGTGTTCGCATATTGTGCAAACGGTCGCACAATTTCAACAAAATCACCCGGACATCGTCTGCCATAGCCATCACAAGTTTTTTGTAATTTTCGGCCTGCATGGATTCTATCGGTGCACTTTCTAAAATTTCATCTATTTTTGTAAGCCCGTCAACAATCAGGGCCACGCTGTCGCCAAAAATTGTACGAATGTCGGAAATTGTATATTCCGTATCCTCAACCACATCGTGAAGCAACGCACATACCACCGCAATGGGCCCCATTCCCACCTCCTGCGCAGCAATACGAGCCACTTCCAAAGGATGAAAAATATAAGGTTCGCCCGATTTACGGCGCATGCCCGAATGAGCCTTTGCCGAAATAACAAATGCCCTTCGAATCATTTGCTTTTCTTCGCGACTAATCTCATCTCTAAAAATACCTACCAACTGTTTATAACGTTTCAAAACTTCACGTTTCTCTACTTCTTCGTCAACTACGTACATAATTTTAAATGTATTGGGTGTTCAAATTATCTGATGCAAAGGTAAGTGTAAAATTACAAAAATTATTCTTCTTAATACTTAATCTTAACACTGTTTTTACAGATAGTTTTAAAACTCTTTGCAGGTTAAAATTTTACATTTTTTCTTTGATAAACTCACTTACTGTCAACCTATGTACACCCAACAAGCGGCCAATAGCGCTTTTGGAAATTTTCTTATCCAACAAAGCTTTGATTTCGTCTTCTTTACCGGTGAGTTTTACGTAAATTCAATTAGTAGTTGAATCTACCATCGTGATAAAATATAATTTCAATTTTTAAATCCAAATTTTTGGTTTAAGACTATTCAATTGACGATATTTAGGTAAATATCGTCAATATACTGACTGTTTTTACATAAAATTCGTCAAAATATTAACGGCTTTCAATCAGTAAAATAAGATTACAACACAAAATCCAAGTAATTATCTTTGTTTATGACAGTAAACATTGCATCCGAATAGGCATGAGCAAAGGCTACAGGAATTTTTTTATTCTTTTTCCCCGATTTGAATTCAAATGCTTTTAAAGCTTTTTCATCTTCTTCTATTAAATCAATTTCTTGCTGGTCGTAAGTTCGCCAAAAATAGAGTAATTTATGCAAAGCATTGTATTCATTGTATTTGATACGTTCGCCAATAAGATAATTTCCCCAAAGAGCACCCATGTCTTGCCTAAGGTTTAAAGGATTGAAATTTCGAATAATGGCATTTCTGATGCCGTTATCATAAAAATACCATTTACCGGCAGTGCTGACTTCTTTGCGCAAATTACGCGAAAAACTACCTAAACGATAGACTATAAACACTTTAGAAAGTAAATCCAAATATTTTTCAACTGTATTTTTGCTTATACCAAGGGTGCGCCCAAGTTCTTCATACGAAACTTCATTTCCGGTTTGAAAGGCAATCAAACGAAGCAAATCGTTCATTTTCGCTGAATTTTTGATATGATCAATAGCTAAAATATCTTTCAATAAATAGGTATTTACAATATCATATAAATACGCCTTTTTATCTTCATATTTTTTTATATTGACAATTTCCGGATAAGAACCATATATCAATCTATCATCCAAATTTTGTTTTGTTTCCAACAAATTTTCCTTTGTTGATAATTCTTGTTGACTGAAAGTATATAGTTGAAATTTATAAGACCTTCCAACTAAAGGCTCACCTGTTTTATTCAACAAATCGAAAGAAGAAGAACCACTGGCAATGACTTTTATTCCTTCAATTTCATCGACAATCAATTTTAGTTTTTTGCCAATATCAGGCACATTTTGCGCTTCATCAATAATCAATAAATCAAATCCTTGCAAAAGTTGGGTGTAATTTTTAATGGTGCAACGTTCCAACAATGCCAAAGCATCACCGTCTTCACCGTTCAGAACAAGTGCTTTTCCATCAAATTGTTTGAGAACTTGTTGCAAAAGAATTGTTTTCCCAACTCTGCGAGCACCTACAAGTAGGATTACTTTATTGGGCGTTTTCAAACACTTCAGTATCCTGTTTAGTATAATTCTACTTATTGTTTCCATGATTTTATTTTTTGCAAATATACAAAAAACATTTCTAATTGACTGAATTTACATAAATATCGTCAATACACTGACGAATTTTATATAAATATGATCAATAAGAATATGGCAATTAGCACTGGTTAACCCTTGGACTCCAATAGATGGCAGAAACGATTTGATTATCCATAGTAAATAAAAAAACCCTTGTTGAGTAAACAACAAGGGTTTAGAAAAAATTGGCGGCGACCTACTTTCCCACCTCTTAAGAGGCAGTATCATCGGCGCTAAAGGGCTTAACTTCTCTGTTCGGAATGGGAAGAGGTGAACA
>JAVBMO010000036.1:0-9065 GCA_031552355.1 Bacteroidales bacterium
TTGGGGTAATTCTCAATTGGCAAGTACAAGCAACCAAACCAGTCCTAAAGATTTGTGGTTCAATATCCCTTCAGCTAAAAAGGGAGCAAATTGCGAAGGCACAAATTTTGAGCCGGCTTTAGATGCTTTGATTTCCAGTGGTGCAGCTTCACTGTCAACAGTTCCTTATACCGGCATGGGAAATTGCTCGGGAACGGGAACCGGAAATAGCTCAAACAAATTAGCCAATTATCGAAAAATAGCTTCGGAAACAGAAGGTCTTAATAAAGAAAATTTCAAAGGTTATTTGAATTCCGGACGCCCCATTGCGATAGGTGCCAAGTTAGGCGACCGCTTTATGAATTGGAGTGGCTCATCTGTTATCACTTCAGATACTTACAACAACCCCGGAATGCAACATGCTTATCACGCCATGGTGCTTGTAGGTTACGACGATAGTAAAAGCGCTTTTAAAGTACGAAATTCGTGGGGGCCTGCTTGGGGTGATAATGGAAGTATTTGGGTTGGTTATGATTTCTTTTGTAGAAGTTTTTGTTTTGCGGCTTTTGTCGCACAAAATACGAATAGTAGTGTTTCCGTTGGAAGCGGTGGTATTACATCAGACTTAAGCAGTGGGTATGATTTGTTGGCTTATTCGGCAGAAGATAATAAAATAACTAACGATCCTGATGGCTTTACAAGAAGCTTCTCTTATGATGTATTTAATTCAGGAAGTAATGTTATCTACCCGTCGCAAAATTGGTCTATTCTTTATATGTATTACAATGCAAAAAATGCCGAAGACTATAAAATTATTTTTGAAGATTATTATACTAATACCATGGGAGATGGTGATGGCTATTATGATGTGGCCTCAGCTTTATCGGGCGGATGGTGGAATAACTATCCGGTAAATCCGGGTAAGAAAGTGGGCGAGGAACAATATCCTGAAGGATTTGAAATCAAATATACAATGCCCGGAATTACAGGAGAATATTATTTGGTAGTAATGGCAGACGGATACAATAAAATCAACGAAGCTAACGAAGATAATAACTTCTATTTCATAAGTGCTGCCAATGGAAAACCATTGCAATTTCAAGATGGTGAAGTACTCAACAGCAAACGTTTAGGACTTTCTGTTAAAGGTAAGCAACCAACCTCATTTAGTAATACTGAAACCCAAACATTGGTAAAACCCGGCAATTTGAATACATACACACCTGCGGAATTGCGTGCTATGTTGCTTCATGACAAGAAAACCGGTAAGTTGGATGCAAAAATCAAAGCCTTTAGGGCAAAAAGTGCAGGAGTACCTCACATGAAAAAAGTAAAAAAATAAAAGCTTAGAAAATTTTAAAACCGGTTATGAATATAGTTTCATAACCGGTTTTTGTTATAGTAGGATTCCTATTCATGATAAAAGGTTTATTGAGATTTTCAATAAACCTTTTAATTTCTAACGATTATAGATGCGATAAAATAAATCTTGTTATATTATTTTTTGTGAAAAATTATTTCACTCTTTCTGAATATTCGCCTGTTCTTGTATCGACTTTTATGCGTTCTCCTTGTTCTATAAACAAAGGGATACGTATTTTAGCACCGGTATCCACAGTGGCTTCCTTTGTAGCATTGGTGGCTGTGTTTCCTTTTACTCCGGGTTCCGTATAAACGATTTCCATTTCAACAAAAGGAGGAAGTTCACATTGTAAAGGAGTTTCTGTGTCTGCATGAATAATCATTTCCACATATTGTCCTTCTTTCAAAAATTGTGGTGCATTGATGATGTTTTCTTCAATGGAAATTTGTTCAAATGTTTCGGTGTGCATAAAATTGTAACCTGAATCATCTTTGTAAAGGAAAGTGTAAGGACGTCTTTCAACACGGGCTACGTCAATTTTTACCCCTGCAGGAAAAGTATGTTCCAAGGTCCTTCCTGTTTTTAAACTTTTCATTTTTGTTCTTACAAAAGCATTGCCTTTTCCGGGTTTTACATGCAAAAATTCTACTACCGAAAATAAATCATTATTCATTTCAATGCACAAGCCATTTCTGATATCCGCTGTTGTTGCCATATTTATTTTTATTTTAATTAATTATGCTATTTTGTTCTTTTATGGTTTAAACTTATGTACCGAAAAATACTATTAAAAGAATACATGAAAATTCGAAGTATTTCTTTTATTCTAAATAAATCGAAATGTTGATATAAAATGGATTCGATTTATTTAGATAGTACCCGGAACAAGGTTCGAACTTGCACAGCTTTACAGCCGCCGGTCCCTGAAACCGGTGCGTCTACCAATTCCGCCATCCGGGCAAAATAAAGAACATAAAAAATCCCTGCAATTTGCAGGGAAGAGTGCCCAGAACAAGACTCGAACTTGCACGCCGTAACCGGCACCACCCCCTCAAAGTGGCGTGTCTACCAATTCCACCACCTGGGCATTTCAATAGTGCAAAGATACACAAATTTCAGGAACAATAAAAGCCTTTGTTTATAATTGAAAAAAGGTAAAGTCAAAAAACCTAAGATGTGTTATCTAATTCTTTAGATTTTATATTATACGCTTTTGGTGCGCTACTTTTTGCAACAGTTTGTTCTAAACTAAAATCCGAAAAGAACACTCATCCGAATTCCCCACGACAAAGCATTGGGATTATCCAAATAGGTAAGCCGTTTGATAAAATCGACCTGAATGATATCCAAAATATTATAAATCCCGACAGAAACTTCGGCATAGGGCATTTTGTCGAAAAGGAATATGCTCTGGTTGCCATCTTTGTCTGTCGGAAATACCATCAAATTCGGATTGTTTTCCGGCAAATTTGAACTATTCAAATGCCCCCAAACCATTTTACCAATAATTACGCCACGGATTTTCAACCGGTTTATCAACGGAATGCGGTTAAACACGTAGCCCGAACCACGGTAAAAGATATGAAGATTTACATATTCGTCGGCAATAAATTCCATGAAATTCATCAAGTTGAAGCTATTGGTCAAAGAAAAGAAACTTTGGTTTCCTTCGGGAATAAACAACAACGGATAAGGCACCGGATTCCATATTTTCCCTGCATTTGCCGAAACTTTCAACGAACCAAAGACAGGGAAATTTGTCAGTTTAGAAGCCGATAGTTCCAAGCGGTGAAAAGTGTAGTCGGCATTCAAAAAATCTTTGATTCCCAAAGCATAGTTTACCGAAAAAATGGGTTTTGTGTTTAAAATCTGCCGGCGTTCGTCGCCCATTTGGTAAAATTGGTCATTGGGCGAATATTGCAAGAAAAAGCCGAACTGTGAATTGGTAAATGACGAACGCTCTTCCGTTGGTGTATTAAAATTCATTTCGCCCAAAGCCTGCTCCATTACATTATGAAACGAAGCTTTTAACAAGAAACCTTTGACAAATTCCTTTTCGTAATCAATTCCGAAATGCCTGTCGCGAGTCATTTTGGTTACCGGCGTACTGCGAAACGAAAACCAAAATTTGTCGTAACTGTTGTCGAACAGCAAATTCGTATTGCCCGGAATTTTATTGTCTTCCTGATAAGTAACCGAAAGATTGTTCAGTGGGTATTCCCGTGCGAAAAAGCGCCTTTTTTTGAAAGAATAAGTCGCACCCAACTGATATTTCAATTTTTCGTCGCCAAAACCATAGGCGATATAACTGTTCAGAAAAATCTGCGGATGGAACAAAGTGTTTGTCCTTGCGCCAATCCGCGCACGAACGCCTTCTATTTCATTGTAGCTTACCAGCGAATTCCAACGGCCTATATCCACCATTCCAACGGGCACATAACCGGTAATTAAAGCCACAAAACCGTTCATCATCACTTTGTATTTCCAGCTTTTGTGCAATTCATCGTACATAATGTAGGTATTGCTTTCCAATTTGCGCAAAGGGCGCAAACGCAGGCTGTCCATCGCCATTTCATTTTCCTTTGAAGAAAATAACCAAAAATCATTCTTTTCTTTTTTTACGGCGGCGGTATCGAAAGTCGGCTGTTTATTGAAAACATAATCCTGATAGACTATGGAGCGCCGTGCATGCAGGGAGACAAAGTCTTCGGAAATGGCGCTCAAATCGGCAATGGCTTCGTCTTCCACCAAGCACCAGTTGCTATCTTTCCATTCAAACTCTTGTTTGATAAACATTTCATCCACCCAATTCATGCCGGAATGGGGCGGCAAACGCAATTCCACCCTTTTTACCGCCAGGCTGGCCGTATCCTTTACCAGAAAAAGTTTTCCGGAAAACCCGAAATCTATGGGGTTATGGGGAAAAAATGTCAATTGGATACAACTGTCGCCCCGATGAAAAACCGTATCATTGATAAAAAACTTGTAGTGCGTGGTGGCAAGGCTCGAAAAAGGGCTTACAAAAGGAATTCCAAAAATGGGGATGGTGGGTTCATAAATATCCACATCACGGAAAGCTTGATTGACAACCGATTCAAGCCCATTCATATCTAGCATCCGGTGGATTTGCACACCTTTGTGCGCCAATAAATCTACATTCTTTTTGTTCTTCTCCCTGTTGTAATAAACATTTCCAATGTTTTCGCTGATAAAAATCGGCAAAATCGGTTTTCCGTTCAAGTCCGACAAATCGACATAGCGAGCGGTAAATCCGAAAAGTTTCAGGAATTTATTGAAGATTCCGGCCGTATCGGAAAAATTGTTGACGGCTATTTGGGAAATTTCGTGCTGCTTATATTGATAATACTCGTTTCTCGACAAACGGTTTTGATCTTTCTTTTGAATGGCGGCTTCCATCAGTTCAACGGCCGGATTTCCTTTTTTGGTATAGCGTTCCTTTTTTGAGGTAATGGTTACCATAGGCATATCGAAACCCAAGGCCAGCATTTGCACATCCCGTTCTTTCTTTTCGCCGGGTTTAACCGGAATTTTAACAGGCTGATACCCCAGGTAACTAATTTCTAAAGTATCTGTGGCGGACAAATCTACTGTTAAACGGAAGTTCCCCGTAATATCGGTAACACCACCCTTTTTTGCTTTTTTCAAAAAGACATTTGCGTAGCCCAAAGGCTCATTGGTTTGCGCATCTTTGATACGACCTTTTACTTCCGTATATTTTTGAGAAAAAAGTGTTACGGAAAACAGCAAACAAAAAAGAAACAGTATTACAAATTTCAGCCTGTTTTTCAGCTTCATTTCTATTTCATTGAAAAGGAACTTTTTCAAAAAAAATAAAAGTCAGCCATTGCCCTGATGGCCAACTTTTATTTATCTGTGTTTTTATTTTCCATAAACACCCACATAGTTTTCGGGTGTTATTTTTTTTATGCGTTCTTTGGTAGCGGCATCCACATCCAAAGTTTCAATGAAGTCGGCGATGGATTTGGCATCTATCTTGGCATTGGTTCTAGTTAATGCCTTCAAACTTTCGTAAGGATTAGGGTAGCCCACGCTTCGCAAAATGGTTTGAATGGCTTCGGCCACCACAGCCCAGTTGTTTTCAAGGTCGGCATGCAAGGCTTCTTTGTTCAGCAAAAGTTTGCCCATTCCTTTTTCAATAGATTTCAACGCAATTAGCATGTGAGCAAGAGGAACACCGACATTTCTGGAAACGGTTGAATCCGTCAAGTCACGTTGCAGACGGGAAATAGGCAGTTTTGCCGACAAATGTTCCAAAATGGCATTGGCCAAACCTAAATTTCCTTCGGCATTTTCAAAATCTATAGGGTTTACTTTGTGCGGCATGGCCGAAGAACCCACTTCGCCCGCTTTGATTTGCTGCTTGAAATATTCCATTGAAATATAAGCCCACATATCTTTACAGAAATCCAGCAAAATGGTGTTGATTCTTTTTAGGTTGTCGAAATAAGCGGCCAAGTTGTCGTAGTTTTCTATTTGGGTAGTGTATAAAGAACGGTCTATTTTTAAGGCATTTTTCAGAAAACTGTTCGAAAAATCGACCCAGTCTATTTCGGGATAAGCCACATGGTGCGCATTGAAATTGCCCGTAGCCCCCCCGAATTTTGCCGAAAACGGAATGTTGGCAAAATAATTCATCTGCATTTGCAAACGATAAGCAAAAACTTTCATTTCTTTGCCCAAAAGCGTTGGCGAAGCCGGTTGTCCGTGTGTACGCGCCAACATGGCGATTTCTTTCCATTCTTCGGATTTTCCAGAAATCATTTGTTCAATTTTTTGCAAAAAAGGAACCAATACCTCTTCGTGACAATCCTTTAAGGAACAAGGCAAAGCCGTATTATTAATATCTTGCGAAGTAAGCCCGAAATGGACAAATTCTTTATAGTCGGAAAGCCCCAAAGTTTCGAATTTCGCTTTAATGAAATACTCAACCGCCTTTACGTCGTGGTTGGTAATGCTTTCGGTCTTTTTAACTTCTTCAGCATCGGCTTCGGAAAAGTTCTCGTAAATTTCTCTCAGTTTTCTGAAACAGTCTTTGGAAACGTTTTTCAGCTGGGGAAGCGGAATTTCGCACAAAGCGATAAAATATTCTATTTCCACTTTTACGCGGTAACGGATAAGCGCATATTCGGAAAAATAGTTCGACAAAACTTCTGTCTGGCGTTGATAGCGGCCATCTACAGGCGAAATGGCCTTTAAAGAATAATTCATTTACTCTATAATTTTAAACTTTTAATTCTTATTTTTCTTTTTGCAAATGTACTTATTTTTATAGACATCAGAAAGAGGGGAAATGAAGGCGTTAGCAATATCTTTCCCAAATCCATTTGGGTATCAACTGCCAGAAAAACACCACAAAATTCCAACGACAGGGAAGGTAAACAGCTCTTTTTTTGTGTTCAATGGCTTTGAAGATAAGCTTGCTTGCTTTGGAAAGTGAAATTGTAAGAGGGTAGGGGGCGCCTTTCAGGAAATCAGTATCAATGAAACCGGGCATTAAGGTAGTGAATTTGATTTTAAGTTTTTCGTGGTGTGCACGTTGTGCCAAACAATCCACATAATGACGCATATAACGTTTGGTTGCAGAGTAAGCCGGAGCTTGCCTTAGCGAACGTACACTTGCCACCGAAGAAGTTACAACAATATGTCCGGCAATATTTTGAGTTTTGAAATAATTGTATCCCCAAACAATCACATTGGTAAAACCTTTTACATTGGTTTCTACGGTTTGCAGTTCTATGGCAGGGTCTAAAGTTTCGGCAAATTTGCCATAACCTGAGTTGATAAATAAAGTATCTATTCCATCCATTTCTGCAACCAGCTCCTGCAATTTTTCCGTTGCAGAGTTTTCGCAAATATCCATCGTTTTCAGGATAATGTTATTTGGATGTGTCTTTTTAATACCTTCGAGCAGGGCAGTGCGTCTTCCTGTAATACCGACAAGGCAATTTTTAGAAGCGTAGCGTTCTGCAATTTCTTTTCCGATTCCTGACGAAGCACCGATGATGATAATTTTTTTCATTTCAAAATATTTTAGCAAATATAGTAAAAATGTAAACTAGCTTTCTTTTAGATTTAAAAGATATTCAGATTATTTTTGGTTAAATTGTATTAAAAGTAAATGTATAAATGTGTTACATATAAAAAAATCTATTATCTTTGTAAGATGTTTTTTTAACGGTTGCTTGTATTTATTTCATTTATTAGACTAAAAATGTGTTTCTTGAGAAAATTGTGTATAATTTTTTCTTTGTTTTGTGTTTGTCAGTTGCAGGCTCAGAAGGTTGACCTTTTTGTTGTTACAACTTATGATTATAAGAAAGCAATTCAAGAAGATTTGAATAAACCCGGGCAAAATACAGACAAACACCCCTATTCATTTCTTCATGTTGTGGTGGATAGTAACAAAAACTATACTATTGAAGAATTGAAAGACTATCACGAAGGGATTGTGAAAACATACAAACGTCGCAACACTTTGCTGTTTGTACATGGTGACGGGGCTAATTTTAATGAATTAATCCCTTTGATGAGCCAAGTTCCCAATCTTTATAATGTAAATGTCATCCTTTTTGCTTGGCCTGCCCAAGAATTGAAAGGATTTTTCGGTATCCCTAATTATAACCAAGCAAAAAGAAATACATCGCTGGTATTCAATTCCTTTATACACACAGTCAACCATATCCGCAATTGCGACAGCATAGGGCAAGGTAACGTAACGCTTATGTTTCATAGTTTAGGCAATTTATTTGCCAAACAGTATGCACATTATATTGTCAATAATATAGAAGAATCAAAATTCTTTGATAATATTGTTTTGAATGCACCGGCTGTAGTTAGCGAAGGGCACGAACTATGGGCTGATGCGCTTACGTTGAAAGCCAAGAAAAACGTATATTTGAATTTCAATAAAAACGATAGAACGCTAAAAGCCACTGATTTTTTTATTGAACGTCAAGATTTGCTGGGGAAAGATATTACAAGTCCGTATGCACAAAAAATTGTTTATATGGATTTTTCAAATACCCTGAAAGATGCAACAACCTATGAAGATTCTCATACTTATTTTCTTGATATAGTCCCCTCTACAAATGAAAAGGTTAAGAATTATTATAAAACCATCGTAAATGGGAAAACGCCTGAGATAAAAGAACCTGTTTTTACACAAGATACGGTTGTCTCTAATATGTTTCTTTTTAAATAATTGTAAGTTTTTGTAAATTGAATGTATAACGTAAGAGTTAATTTTAGATAAATGGTAGACATACTACAGGCTTTACAAATAAACAACATTGAAGATATTTTGTTCAAAGGCGAACAAATTTCTTTGTCAAAAAATACAGAAAAGCAAATTGAAGATTGTTTCACCTTTCTCGAAAAATTTGCCAGCGACAAAGTGATTTATGGTATCAATACAGGCTTTGGGCCTATGGCGCAATATCGTATTGACGACAAATCGTTACTCGAACTTCAATACAATATTATTCGAAGCCACTCTACCGGCGCCGGAAATCCGTTGCCTGATTTGTATGTGAAAGCAGCTATGTTGGCTCGTTTGGAAACATTTGCCCAAGCACAATCGGGCGTTCATCCCGAATTAACGCAATTGCTTGTTGAATTTATAAACAGAGGCATTTATCCACTTATTCCCGAACATGGAGGTGTGGGGGCCAGCGGTGATTTG